>PACG01000096.1 GCA_002699335.1 Candidatus Poribacteria bacterium | reverse complement strand
AGCAGGTGGCTGAGACCACTGGTTATAGCAAAGATGAGGTTCTGGGTCAGAACTTAGTTGCGGTCTGCATTACCCCGGATTACAAACAGTCGGTGCAACAGGTGTTGGATCAGGCCCTATTGGGTAGCGAGGCGGATAACTACCAGGTGCCACTGACGACTAAGGATGGACGACAAGTAGTAATACTACTCAATGCCACCACGCGGCGAGATACTCAAGGTCAGGTGATTGGTGTGGTGGGCGTAGGCCAGGATATCACTGAACTGAATCGGTACCGCCAAGAATTGGAGCACATCGTAGATCAGCGGACGGCCGAGTTGAGACAGGCGCTGGATGATCAGATCGAATTAACCGGTGAATTGAACCAAGCCCGGCAAACGGCGGAAACAGCACAACTAGAAACGGAGGAGGCCAACCAAGCCAAGAGCCGGTTCTTGTCCCGCATGAGCCACGAAATCCGCACCCCCATGCATGGGGTGATGGGTTCTCTAGGTCTGCTGCAGTTATAGACTTACTAGCCGATGACCAACAGCAACGGGTAGGACAAGCTCAGACCTCAGCTGAACACCTGCTAGAAGTGATCGACGAAATTCTGGACTTCTCCCGCCTGGAAGCGGGTGAGACCATTTATCAAAGCCAGCCCTTTGACCTGGCCTACAGCTGTCAGCAGGTGCTAGATTTATTGCGGCCTTTGGCCCAGCAGAAAGGCTTGCACCTGCAACTGGAGTGGGCACCCGACCTGGCCAGCGCTCGGCAGGGCGATCAACAGAAACTGCGTCAGGTGTTGATCAATCTGCTGGCTAACGCCATCAAATTTTCAGCGCAGGGAAGCATTCGACTCAAGGTGCAGCCGCTGACGGCCGAGCGACTACGGCTGGAGGTGGTGGATACCGGTCCCAGTATCGATGAAGAGGAACAGGAACGGTTGTTTGAGGCCTTTAGCCAGCTGGATGAAAGTGATACTCGACTTCAGGGTGGCACCGGTCTGGGCCTAGCCATCAGTCAGCAGTTTGTGCAAGGCATGGGTGGACAGATGGGAGTGGAGAGCCAACTGGGTCAGGGGGCCACCTTCTGGTTGGAATTGCCGCTGCCGGTGACGGATGTCCGGTTGCCGCTAGATGCAGATATCACTGAGGCTGAGGAGGGGGTAGATTTACAGGGGACTACGGGTGTTGGTGGTGGACGACGAAGCGGTTAACCGTAGCATTGCCAGTGAGTATCTGCAACGAATCGGTTGTGTGGTGCAAATAGCCCATGATGGCCAGCAAGCGGTGGATATATTTCAACCGGGGCAGTTGGATCTGGTGTTGATGGATCTGCAGATGCCGCTGATGGATGGTTTCCAGTCTAGTCAACAGTTGCGCTGGCTGGAACGAAGGTTGAATCCAGCCGGAGAGCCTGTGGTGATCATTGCCCTCAGTGCCAGCGTAGTTGGAGAGGTCGCAGAACAGTGCCGACAGGCCGGCATGGACGACTATGTCAGCAAGCCCTTCCGCTGGGACGACTTGCAGGCCACTATTGGCCGTCAGCTACAGGGGCGTGTAAGCCTGCCGGAGACCTCGGGTTTGGAATCGGAGGACAGTGATTCGACAACAGAGGAGGCAGTAGCCCTGTTCCAGCCGGATCAGTTGATGGAGTTGGGTGGGTTGGAGCTGGTGCAGGAGATCAGCGCCCTGGCCGGCACCACTATTGGACGGGATATGGAAGAACTAGCCGAGGCCATCCAGGCTNAGGATTGGTCAGAGGTCAGAAGGCNGNGCCATCGGATGAAAGGGGCAGCTGCCAATAGTGGTGCCCAACGGATGTCAGCCATGGTGGCCAGGATGGAAGGTCAAGCGGAGGGCCAGACGCCAGGTATAGTAAAAGAGATGCATCCGCAACTGGTAGAGCTCTGGCAGCAGACGCAGACGGCTATGCAGGACTTCGTCANCCAACAATGAGAAACATTTTATAACCCACACTCCGAACATTGTGGATGTTTTTAGCTGCTATCAGCAACTGTTACTTTCTATNTTTAGACAATTACTCTCTAAAGGTAACATCGTCTGGATCGCCACCCAGCAGAATCGGAAACAGGTCCGTACACTCGCAGAAATCAACCGAACTGGGAATTTCGCCTAGAGATAGATCCACTGCGTTAGATTGTCGTACCGGTATAGAGGTGAATCGTAGACCGGTCCCTCACCGCACACGGTTCCCAGGCATGTGACAACGCCATATGCCATTTCCCTTCGTATTTGAACACCATTGGACCCCGATCTACCGCGCCGGGACCNGGTAAAACCGGATTTTCACCGGTTGANCGTGATAGGGGCGAACGTCCCAAGTGACCCACTCCAGCCTCTCAACCTGCTTGCTGACCGTCNGTAACAGACCACCCATTTAGCCTTCGACCGCCAGGTCGCATTGACTGAGGCCAGTCTATCGAGGGGACGCAACCTTTGTCCGGGATGGATCGACATCAATGTTGAGTGAACGGAACCAATNGAAGANGTTGCGCCCGGCGGCAGNACTTAGAACGACTACGGAATCANCAACGGTGTAACGATTCTGTTTCTTAGGATCGATAANTNTTCTTTTAGCCTGGAAGTATTTGCTGACGATTCTCGGCTCCTCNGTTCGTAATTGTTCGAAAATCCACATCGGTTTGGCCATCTGAACTGCGTGTGGGATCTCCTCTCCNTTTGCCANGTCGAACCTCGTCATTTCCGGGTCGTGACGACTGGCGTTGTCGATCCAACGNTTGAGTGTGGTATCAGCTTCCTTGTTCAGACCAAACTCGCGTCCGAGTAGGATACCCACATAGGTGGCGAGGCCTTCGTTCCACATCGGTTCAGCGAAGGGGAGAACCCAGGAGTGGGTGGCATGGTGGNNCNNCNGNNCCACCATGCCATATCGTTCGTCGGGGAAGTTCCCCCGCCAGATGCCCAGACCGATGGCCACGCCGCTGGAGAATCCTCCACCGCCGGTTGTTGGCAGGAGGATCAGTTTCTTAAGCATACCCTGGGTTGGAGGAACGCCAAGTATCTTTTCTAGAAGCGGCCGGCTCTCCCGGTAAATGTCGAAGATTGTGTCCGCNATCGGTTGAAGATAGTCCGAGTGTTGTATCTGGAGCCCGGTCCTGTCGGCGATATTTTCCGTCATCATGCCTTCGGGCGGTTTAGCGGGATCGATCTGCTTTCCGCTCGCCAGATTGGCGAGTATNGATTGCCACATGGCCGCGTTAATGGGATCTTTCGCGTTTGGTTGCCGTCCCGACAGAGCACGAGAAACTACTAGAAGCTTACCCTTTCCTACAGACCGGCGGGNCATAACAATGTGCACTTCTACATCACGAATCAGAATCTGCCAAAGCGACAGATCCNNCAACTCGATTGTCTTACCCTCGTAAGTCTCCAGATCCTCTATTCTCAATTCGGAGGATGGTTTGAGTGGTTGACTTGTGGGTTGACCGACGAACTTGGCGCCAAACACTGCGAAAAGTTGGTTGAGTCGATAGGTCTTCTCGTTGCGAAAGAGCGCGTGCTCTCCTAACACGACCACGCCACCTCCGCCTTCGAGAAAGTTCTGCACGGCTTGAACATCTTGGGTTAAGTATGAGCAGGGGGATGCCTCCGACTGCAGGACGAGTAGATTTACATTGGACAGATTGCANTTNTGGAGCGTGGCCCAGTTGCGAGCATCCGCTCCACCGAGAGGGTGAATATAATTCATCGCGAACCGCCCGTCGAAATAAAAGGAGAAGGTGTGGGATATATCGGTGACGGAATGAATCTTCATCGTACTTTTGATTCCAGAATCAATTAAATCTACGGCTAACACCTGTTCAACGGAGCCGGAGCCTAGAATAAAACAGGCCAGGATAAAGCAAGCTAGAANCAACAGTATCTTATCATTAATCACGGAAATACTCCCTAAACCTCTAGCTTTTACTTTGTAGCTGTTGGACATGTGTTTTAGTTAAAATTTAATACAAAAGGATCAACCAATGCAGATGATGACTGAAGATAAAAAAACTCAACTCCGTTAACAGGACCTTGATTAGCCACTCAAAGAAAAATTCCGATGTAGCTAAAATCTAGGTTCCCCCATTTTAGCTAATTGAATCGACTAAAATAGATCCGGCCACCACACATGCGGATAGTGAGTTGGGAAAAGACAATCCAAAATACCAACAATCTCTGTTGNGACAGACACGTTGCTATCCTCGGCCAGGTCCGTTATTGTCCGCCGTTCCATCATCAGCTGCCCCAGTTTGTATTGGGCTATTTCTAGTTGGTAGCGTAATCGGCTGGCCGTGCTAGGCCGATGTGCTACCTAACCGTTATCGATTTCAATGAAGTCGGCACCGAGTTCGGTCGAAATTTCGATCAACCCTTGCCAGCGCGTAAATTCAGTGGATTGGCNTAGTCGTCTCGTTATTTCGCCGCATATCTGTTTCAGCNTGCCTGTTTGGTTGATAAGCCACATCATGCTACCACTAACAGCGGCGATGTGAGACAACAGTTTGCATGCCAAATCGTCGGCAGAAGATTGAAAACGGATGGTCTTGTGGTAGTGAGAATCAGAGATGATTAACTGAAACTCGGTTGGCATAATTAGCCAAGAAGCTTGAAATCGAAGGNAAAATGGATTGGTTTGAAAAGCCGATCTCTGAAACAGTGACCTGATTGGCATCCTCTCCTCTAAAGAAGTAGCCAATGACTTGATCACTTGAGTCCAACACAACAAATGGGTTGGCGGATTGCTTCCAAGTTATGCCGCGATTAAACCCAGTCATAACTCCGGATTGCGGATTAACGTGCCGACTCGGTCCGTATTGTTGCTATGGTAAATCTCTAAAATTTGNGGNAAATCTACCAGCTCAAGAGTCCGAATTTGATATTCCGAATTTTTGCCTTACATACATCTTGAACTTCAATATCGATCCAGGTTTCAGGAAGTNCGGTTGCATATCCAAACTTATGATAGAAATCTCGGATTCCAAATAGCATAGCTACATCAAAATCCTGGTCTTGCATCCATGCAGTAGATTCGTCCATAATCCGCTGGGCAAAACCTCGGTTACGATATGCTTCATCTGTGGCCACTCCACCAATCCCGCTCATTCTCAATACCGAGATGCCATATCTCATCTGGTATTCGCCAAGCCACAAGCTACTGACACTCAGTTCATCATTCGTAGAGNTCCCCATTTTCCAAAGTGACTCTGATTTCTGTAGGCACTCGATCTTCACTACGATTTCTCCCACTTCCCAGCTGTTTTATTGATTACCAACTCAATCTTGTCCTAACCTACTTTAGGGCTTGTTTACGAAAAGTTAAAGTTGTAATCATGAGCGTTTCATGTCAGGCTGATTGATGAATTAGAACGGAATCTATCTGGGATGGAGCAGGGGAATTATAGCACCGACCTGGCTAGTCATAGCAAGATAGATCATGTTTTAGGAATGTCGATTTTTGCCTTCATAATCCAGGCCCAGGCGTCGAGACCATCCAAACCGAGTAAAGATCGGTTCTATAATCTACGCTTTGGTCACAACTTGNAAGTCTGGGCCTCCCTNTTGAACTACTAATCTCTAACTGGTATTGAAATCGGTTTGGTGGCCAAAGGAGTCTTTAAGGAGTCTTTGACGAAGCGTTGGAACCCTGCGCTCTCCACGACTCTGGTTATCCTGGTGGGATTAAGCGTTCGGCTTTAGAACTCCCCTCTTTCCAAAGGTTGTATTTCGGATCGGCATATTCGTCAAAGAAGGCTTCGAGTTGGTCCTGAAGTCCATTCGGTATCTCTATGAAGTCTGGCTCAGCNAGCAGATTTNCCCGCTNACCCGGATCGTTCTTCATGTCGTAGAGTTCATCTGGCCCGTCGGGATGGCGANGTGTCAGTTTCCAGTTCTCGGTTCGNATAACCTGGACGCATTCATATTCGTGAAAGACGACCTCGTCCAATTGAACCTTTCCGCCCATTAATGCATCGGCATAGCTCGTTCCCGGTGAGTGCGGCTTCTGCGGGCTATGCTGCTGCAGATTCAGGTATTCAAGCATCGACGGAAAGAAGTCGCAGTTGCAGTCAACGGGTCGGAGGTCTGTCCCGTAAGGATGACTTTCGGATGGCGAAAAATTAATGGAATGTGCATTGCCTCTTCGAAAGTGTGGATAGATCGAGAATGGTCACCCATTCCCCACATGCCGTGATGCCCGCCACAGANCCCCTGGTCTGNAGTGAAGATAACCTCCGTATACTCAGCGTATCCTAATTCGTCCAGAGTTTTCATGATCTCACCNACTCCATCGTCCACGCCACTCACAGCGGAGGCGTAGCCACGAATGCTTACCGGAGCATTGATGAGATCTCGGTTGTTGAAGAACCAGGGGTGAATATCTTCGCAGGGAAAGCTGGGCAAGTTCTTGTCGGCGTAGTACTCGACATGCTGATTCACATGCGGTTCCAGCATTGATGCGCCCAACCCATAGGGACCGTTGTAGCCAACGAAAAGGAAAAAAGTTACCTTCATGGTCCTGCTTCAGGAAGTCGATGGCATGATCGGTAATTGCATCCGTGAAATAGTGCGGTTCCTCGTAAACATTTCCCTCCCAGATTGCTTTATCGTTATAAAACTGGTGCGTATGTCCCTTAGGATGTGTAACCCAGTAACGAAACCCCTCCTGTGGGGTCATGCTGTCACCTAGATGCCCCCTTGCCGCTAAGCCCACAATCATAGCCAGTATCGGAAAGTATACGCGGCAGGTTAGCAAACTCCCGAATTGTGCAGTAAGCATCTGGCCTCATCTGAAAATACGGCTTCTCCCCACCCAGATAGGAGTGGACGCCATGTTGCGAAGAAATCAAGCCGGTGAAAAAAGTTGCCCGGCTCGGCGAACAGACTGGGTTCACACAATAGGCGTTGGAGAACCTAATCCCTCCATCCGCTAGCTGATCGATATTCGGAGTCCGGATCTCGGGATTCCCATAACAACCCANGGGCCAAGCCCCCTGGTTATCCGTCATGATAAAGATAATATTTGGCATACCTCGTTCCCTTTCGCACCTTAAAACGCGTCCTTCTACTTTACTGGAGTGAGACTTCCTACCATGGTGAAGGAAGTTTTCTTTGATCTTTGAATAGTGTAAGGGAATCCCCGGCAGACTCATCTGAACTATTAGTTGGAAACTCGCCCCGTATCAGAANACCTATATCAGAGTACAGGAAAAGCTGGCCGGGCAACTCGCTGATTACTCCGACGAAATGAAATTCTGGCACCAACGGATCANGCAACCACCGGTATTACGATTATTGGCGTTTTTATGCCGGTTATTCCCAGAGGGTTGTCAGTCGTTCTGCGGTCCGCCCAGATAAATTTTCGAGCAGTTGTGCCGCAGAAGGATCTCCAGCCAGATGCGCCAGCATCAGCCGGCCCTCTTCCAGGCAGAGCGTATCCTGCTGCGGCAGTATTTCACGTAGAAGGAAGAGAGCGTACTTGACGAGTCGAAAGGGGCCATAGGCTCGGACAGATTCGCCGGGGATAGCCTCAACTGCGACTGAAAAGAGGTCTTTGATACTGGTTGCCAGATCCGAGTGTTCCAAGGTAGCCGAAAAAACAATCGTATAGTACCAACCAAATAGCGATCCAGTTTCGCAACCGTGGGCGTCACTGACACCCACAATTGGTATTTCATTACCCTTAGCACGTTCCTCGTAGTAGCGAGCCACCTGCAGAGTATTGGAATCGANCTCCNGGCGATCGTACCCGCCCAGCAGTTCATAGGCATCGAACGGCNGCGTCTCCAGCAGATGAGAGGTTAANGCACCGGCTGGTGAGTAGCGGTGCCCGGTAAACCAATAAGGATGGCAGAAGATNCCTAATCCTCCGCCCTGTCGAATTTTTTCAAAGGCCCAACAACAAGAGGCATACTGGTAACGATTCACCCCGGCAGGAAGAGTACCGAGCTGCTGGTCGATTTGATCCACTTCGGCCTGGTATCTGCCTCTGTCTTCAAACAGGTCGTTGACACNGAAACTGCCACCGAAATTGATTATGTGGACCGGATTGTCGGGAGGGTGTACCTCTTCACCGGGGTAAATGCGTAGATCTATCGGAATTCTAGCGTAGGCTTGCTGCGCCTCCAGGGAAGGTGCGTATTGCCGATGGTCGGTCAACGCCATAAAGTCGAGCCCGATCCGTCGACAGCATCCAGTTACATATCCAGGTGATTCTCGCCCGTCGGACATATGGCTGTGCATGTGCATATCGCCCTTGTAAGGTTTTCGACTGAATAGATCGGGTTGAACCGAGTAGAGCCGAAATTCACCCACCGACCTTCGGTTGTCTCCCCAAACCTCTTCTACGAGCAGCACATGCTCTTGCTCACCTTCAAAGTATTGTGGCATTCGCAAGGTACCATCAACCACTTTTAGTCTTTTTCTATGTTGCTCCGGCCAACCACTTTGATGCGAAATCTCTTCTACCGGGTAATAGGTAACCTCGTATTGTCGGTCGGAGGTGAGATGGACATGATCGAAGAGCGATCGAATTTCGACGATGGTTTCCTTATCTGCGGGTACGATTTTAGGCACCAATTCAAAAAAACGGTTTTCGGCTCTCATAATTATTTGGTAGTGATTNCGTTTTAACTGATATACTCCAAATTATAATTAAAAATAAACATTTTCAAAACCCAATTGTGAAATATGTCTGATTTTGAAAATGATAACGTTTTTCTCCAAAACGTTCCAACCTTTGACGAAATACATTGTACCTACGCTCTAAATGTGACTGCTGTCCATCCCTGCCATTATTGAGGAATTTTGTGCATTTGCGTTGAAAACGCTCTCTAATATTTTACCAACTCTGGATCCATGTGGCCGACATCTAGCAAATGAGAACCAGGAAATGGCTACAGGCTGGGTCCAAAAATCAAACCGTAGAGGCCAGGCAGATATGATGATCCTGGTGGAGACCAAAGTTGTGGGTTTAGCACATAGAATCTAATTTGAGTAACTCTTTGGCTGCTTGGCCCAGCCAAGCTGAAGTAGAACTGGGTCAAAGGCGAAGGGGACAAGATTCCTGGACTGCCAAATCCTTTAGTCTCAATAAAGATCTAGAAGGTCCCAGCCGGATTGGTACTGCTTCACGAATGTACGTTAGNACATTCGCTCCTACAAGAAAAACGATGGTTAGCTGCGAAACTACCGGCCCAATCGCTCGACCCATCGGAGNTTTGACCAAAGGTTAACTGGTTTTCTGTCNAGGTCGAAAAAACGGGCCGAGCAGTATCGTGAGATGGCACCCTCGGCCATCGACATAACTTTTGGTGGCATTGTCAGCACAACTTACGACCAGATGTTGAGAACGGCGNCTGGTCAACTTGCCCCCCCGAATAATTGTGTTTTTCTGGATGCTGAACTCTCTATACNGAAGAGTAGTATTTCTTTTTGCTGNGTCAAGACGAAATTCCCGTCATGGGTGCTAATAAGTCAGCAGGGAATCTTTCCATAAATTATGGTAAAGTAAANTAATATTTATTGAGAGGAGCACTGTTATGAGAGGCGACTTTGAAGCCTATTTGAACGATTCATTCCGCGACGACAACGGAAAATTGGATTTGGATCAATTGTTAGCCCTTGAAGATGAAGCAGAAATGGATGTTGCGGTTATCATGCCCAACACACAACCGGAACCACCCAACGCCGAACTGGCTGAAGCCATAAAAGGCAACCCTCGTGCCCTCGGTTGCGCCCTTATCCACCCGACCGAAACCGACCCCGTCTCACAAGTAAATCAGGCCGCTGACAGTTGGGGGATGAAAGGTATAAAATTAATGCCCGCGGTCCACGGNTACAATGTGGATAACGAAATGGTACGGCCGGTGGTCGAAGCGGCGCGAGATAACGGACTGATCGTCTCCATCCATTCAGGGCCNGCAAATTGTCATCCAACCCGAATCAGCAAGGTGGCAGNTTGGATTCCTGAAACGCCGGTAATAATGGATCACATGGGATTTCCGGACGATCTGGATGCCGGNATCGAAGCGGCAAAAGCCAACAAGAACATATATTTGGGTACTACTATCCTCCGGTTCCATCAACGTTGGGGAACCGACCCGGATCAAGTCATCCCCAACGAGATCCGGAAAGCGATCGATGAACTGGGACCGGAGCAAATCGTATTCGGCTCCAACACGCCCGAATACCGACCGNTTCAGGTAGTCAATGCCATTAGCCGTCTGCAGTTGGGAGAAGAAGCGGAAAGCTTGATTTTCGGCGGTAACCTGGCACGAATCTATGACCTGGGCGATTAACGCTGAGCGATAGCCAAAACACGATCACAGAATTGAATGAGGCACGCCGGTTACCNNCGGGAGNGTANGCTNCAAGGGCCAAACGTCCGCTGTCGTTTGNCCCACTGNGATCCGGCAACTGGCGGAGGGAAATAAAATTGTGGACTANTGANGTNCTTGGGATTTAAGGCGGATGTTGTGAGTTTNCCCAAAGGTGCCACCTCCAGCGCGGCTTTGAATCCCTTCTTCATCAGGTTCTTCATGCCATCTTCGCTCAGCGCAACGCTGAAAGTAGCCACTTCGCCAGCATACTATCGAGCAGTTCCGAGGTGTTTCCCTACCAACCGCCGATGTGGACTTCCGACGTGTCTTGAGGCGGTGATTTCTCCACGTCGGCAGAGCCAACTTTCACACCATTTTCATAGATGCGAATGGTATTCTGTCCATCGTAGGTGGCCGTCATATATACCCAAACGTCTTTCTTGGCTTGTCCTTGTCCCTACGCACCTTTCCATCTATTGTCTTACGTCGAAAGTAAGCGTCCCAGGCGACACCTACATTATTCGTCCTGAAGGCGTAATTGGTTCCCAGAGCAACTCCTTTTGCCAGTGATTATGTCCGTAGCCGATTTCGGACTTATTGACATAGATCCAGGAGATAGTGGTCCACTCTTTTTGGCATACAAACTGTCGGAGTCAGGAATGACAACCCGGTTAGTCGAGCTATTAAACTTCAGGGCTGAGCCAGACTTGCCTTGGGTCCATTTGGCCCCCCTGGATTTCGCCGTGATTATCGTTTCCGAAAACATCTTTGGCCACCTTGTCTTTATTTTCATCAAGAAGCCAGATGCCCATGACGGTTTCGAGGTCAATCTTGGCCTCACTATTTGCAGCCAGTATCAGGCTGATGGCGATTAAGAACTTATCCGTAAATAAATTGACACTTTGCATCATTTGCTTTTCAATAGGTTCCATGTTCAACCACATAGCATGGAGGCCGTATGGCCAAAGTGAAGTGATGGCAAGTATCAGATTCATTCTGGAACAAAGTTAAGCCCTTAATCCCCTCACCTAAGCCAGATCCAAACAAGAAATACCAACGCAAGCCCGGTGCAGGGAGAAAGCCAATGCCGGCACGCAAAATATTCGAAGGGATCGTTTATCTATTGCCTACGGGCTGCCAATGGAAAGCCCTGCCAAAGGAACGTTTTGCAAGTTCGAGTGCTATACACACT
>PACG01000095.1 GCA_002699335.1 Candidatus Poribacteria bacterium | reverse complement strand
GGATCATATCCCTGTTCCTCTAAGACCTGATGAACTTTGGGATTGTTTTCTTTCAAGGTTTGTCTGTAATCCTGTTTCAACTTATCTCTGAATTGGTCTTCCTGTTCCTGATTATTGAGGATACTCTTGAGTTTATCGGTTTCACTAAATCGGTTAGTACCTAGATAATAGTGTTGGATATGTCGTTTGGATTTCTCCAGTTCTATTCTTAAAATATCCTTGATATCACTGATGGTCAGTTTCTTCATCTCTGGATTTTCCCTGATGGAATTATATAAAGACTGTGTCACCTGATTGAGGTGGAAAGAGAGTCGTCTGGATTGTCTGAGGATACCACAACCCAAAGATAATTGGAATTGTTTGGTTTCAAGTATAGATCGGAGATCGAGTGGAATGACAGAACGAAAGAGGTAGGAACTTCCAGATTTACGATGGACGAGATACGAGGGATTCATGATACGAGGTGTGTCCTTCAGTGTGTCCAAATTGGACAAAAGGGTCAATATTCGTATCAGGGAAAGAGTTCAGATCCAGTCTATGACTGGGTTTGTGTCAAAATGGAATAGTCTGCCTTAGACGAGTGCTTGATCTAGGTCAGCGATAATATCTTCTACGGCTTCAAGACCGACCGACATTCGTATCCGATCGTGTCCACCTGATAGTAATCCTCCCAAATTTTCAGCCACCACTAAAGATTGTGCATCGCCTAAACTGACCCAAGGTTTGCAGAGTTGTACCCGATCTAAAAATCGATTTTGAACCTGCTCGCTTGAAACCTCAAAATTAATCATCCCGCCAAAACCGTTCTTAATCATCCGCCTCGCTATTTCATATCCAGCCGCAGACGGAAGTCCAGGATAGTTAACTTGCGTTACCAGTGGATGTTCATCCAAATACTCAGCTACGATTTGAGCATTGGCCGAATGCAGTGCCATACGAATTGGCAAGGTTTTAAGCCCTCGTAAGATTAGAAACGCATTTTGAGGACTCAAGACGCCACCACAAGCATTACGAACGTGCGCCATCTGTTGACCTAGTTCTTGAGTGCGACAGACAATTATCCCTGCTAGAGTATCCCCATGCCCACATAAATACTTAGTGGCACTATGTATGACAATATCTGCTCCTAGTTCGAGGGGGCATAAATGATAGGGAGTAAGAAAAGTGTTATCGACGATTGCGGTTGCACCAACTGTTTGCGTCATGCGAATGACAGATTCGGCATCAATAATATCGACGGTCGGGTTACAAACCGGCTCGAAGTAGACCAGACGAGTTGGACTTTGGAGCGCTTGTTGAAGTTGACCTAAATCTCTCATATCGATGTAGACCACCTCAACCCCAAACTTGGTCAGATAGGTGTTCAAAATCTCACGAGTCCACGTATAGATGGTCTGATGACAAACGATTCGATCTCCGGCCGAAAGGAGGGAAACCAACGTCTGACTGATGGCTGAAGTTCCGCTGGAAGTGGCAATCGCACTTTTCCCTCCTTCAAGTGCGGTGATTCGTGTTTCCAGTACGTCGATAGTTGGATTTCCAGACCTAAGATAGACTCCATCAACGGTCGCCGCCTGGTAGATAGGTGTCGCAGAAATGTGTTCAGATCCCCCGGTATGAATCGCCTGGGTCGAGAATTGGTATCTGTGTTTCAAGTTAGAAGGATTCCTTAAAAATAGGTGGCTGGTGTTCGGTCACTTATAAAAGAAAAGGATCTAACAGATAATGGCATAATTAGCATTGATGTGTCAGAACGCTAATTCTATGATATCACATTAAACCATCCAAATTGCAAATAATCGGAGCTGAAATTAAACATCGCCCTAATGATATTCTGATTTTAGCCGACGACCTAGGGTTAGCGACACTTTAGATGCTGGGTGCCCTAATCGACTAGGTTAATTTGCAGTGCACGCTAATGTTGGAACCAACTGCCGGTTTGATTTGGTAATTTGGGCCGTGCTATAATCATTAAGCTAGTATTGCAACTCAGATACCACGCTATTTAGAGTGAAGATGAAGTGATAGGACACACCCATCGAAAAGGGCAAATCATCGTGCTGTCAGGTCCTTCCGGGGTTGGAAAGACCACTATTGTTGAAGCACTATTACCCCAATTCCCAGAAATTGTCAGATCTATATCTGTTACTACCCGCTTACCCCGTACAGGTGAAGTCGATGGCGTTGACTACCATTTTTTGTCGAAGTCGGATTTTGAAGATCTAATCCAACGGAACGAGTTAGTTGAGTGGACCAGTTACAGTGACAACTATTATGGAACCTTGCACTCAACTTTGGAGTCCGCCACAAACGCAGGTCAAGATGTCGTACTAACCATCGACGTGGATGGTGCGGTACAATTGAAAGAACTCCGCTTGTCTTGCTTGCTGATATTTGTGCTTCCTCCCTCTTTTAGGACGCTTGAGGATCGGCTCAGAGATAGACAAACCGACACCGAAGCCGAGTTGAAGCAACGGCTAGAGCGGGCTAAAGCCGAATTTGATCTGATGAAGCACTACGACTATTATGTAATTAACGATCAAATATCGGAAGTGGTCTCAAACATAAAGCAAATTATTGAAGTCAACCGATTCCGAATTGGTGTAGATTTAATTCAGGCTATCGAAGCGAAAATATCCCCCTTGATGTTCGCCACGCGTCACCATGACAGTGTAAGTGACGTAACAGGAGTTGACGATGATACTGAAGAGTAAAAATGTGGTTCTTGGTGTCGCCGGTGGGGTTGCAATTCACAAATCCTTAGATTTAGCTAGTCAGCTCGTCAAGAGAGGGACAACCATCCGAGTGGTAATGACCGAAAATGCAATCAAGATGATACAACCTCTGCAGTTTCAGGTCATTTCGCGTCAACCCGTTTTAACGGATCTATTCAGCCTCAGCAATGATTGGAAACCACCTCATATCGACCTAGCAGATCGAGCAGATCTTCTGGCGATCGTGCCAGCAACCGCCAACATTATCGGTAAAATAGCAAACGGTATCGCTGATGACGCCCTGTCGACTATGGCGATCTCGGTTCACTGTCCCATATTGGTGGCACCGGCTATGAACGGTCACATGTTTCAGCACCCGGCTGTGCAGGAGAATATGCAGAAACTGAAGCAACGTGGTCTGACTTTTGTTGAACCGGCTTCGGGAATGCTAGCCTGTGGATATGAAGGAATTGGGCGATTAAACGAAGTCGATGTCATTCTATCAGCGATAGAAAATGTGTTAGCAACCCAGACTACGCAAGAAGAGGCGATAAGCATAGACCGCGACGCAAAACGGGATCTAGTTGGCAAAAAAGTGTTGGTTACAGCGGGGCCGACTCGTGAATACTTAGATCCTATTCGATTTATAACCAATCGTTCGAGTGGTAAGATGGGCTATGCCGTAGCTGAAGTGGCAAAGCAGAGAGGGGCTGAAGTTACACTGGTGAGCGGCAATGTTTCGTTAGATCCACCGGACGGTGTCGATCCCATTTTCATAGAAACAGCGGAAGAGATGCACCAAGTTGTTCGGAAATATTCTGATCAGGCAGACGTAGTGGTGATGGCAGCGGCAATTGCAGACTATCATGCCGAAATTGTATCCCTTCGAAAAATAAAAAAAACGGCTGAACTCATTCTCGATCCAACCGATGGCCGGCCTGACCGGGAATCACAGGCCAATGAAGAGCTAACGCTAAAGTTGACGCCGACAATCGATATTGCAGCCGATCTTGGACAGTGCAAGCGACCTGGTCAAGTGCTGGTAACATTTGCTGCGGAAACGGATAACCTCATCCAAAACGCTAAAAAGAAATTGCTGGCAAAACGGTGTGACCTGGTTGTTGCTAACGATGTAACCGCCGAAGGAGCGGGTTTTGATACCGATACCAACGTGGTTACACTTGTTCACCAAAGCGATTGCAACTCTTTGCCAATGATGTCAAAACGAGAAGTGGCGGAACAGATCTTTGACTTTGTCCGCCAGAAACTCAATAGCATAAGCGACCTTGATTCCGGCGGATAGGTCGCTGTGAGTTTAACTCAACAAGTTCTTGATTTCACCCGTCGTACCGGTCGTTATCCGAATAAAAAATTGGGTCAAAACTTTTTAATCGACGCTAATGTTTTGCCCAAAATTGCTAAAATTGCCGACTTAACAGAAGTCGATTCAGTTCTTGAGGTTGGTCCTGGCCTCGGTTTTCTGACCCAGGAGTTGTTTCAGCGAGCCAAGAAAGTTGTGGCTGTTGAAATCGATACCTGCCTCTATGCGGAACTGGAAAGCCGCTTCGCTCACGTTTCTAACCTGGTACTGTTGCGTGGCAACATTTTACAGCAAGATCTATCTTATCTAATTCAAACCTTTGGCGTGACCAAAGTCGTCGCCAACTTGCCTTATAATATCTCCGGTCCGATCTTGTGGAAATTGATGAAACACCAGGAACAACTCGAAACACTGGTGTTGATGATGCAGACCGAAATGGCAGATCGATTAGTAGCACGTGCAGGATCTAAAAACTACAGTGTTTTAACCGTCTGGACCGGCTATCACGCCCAGACCGAGGTCCAACGTACCCTTTCTCCACAACAATTTTTCCCGATTCCAAAGGTTAGTTCTGCTGTAATGAAGATTCAGTTGAGATCTCAGCCCAAGGTTGAGGTCTTAGACAAAGATCTTTTCCGGCAAGTCATCGCCGGGAGTTTTCACACTCGACGAAAGATGTTACGAAACTCGATCAGAGCCAGTAACGTTCCAATTGATATCAGCACCTTAGACCTTGCGATGGTGCAAGTTGGTATCGATTCCAAGCGCAGGGGCGAAACTTTGTCCATCTCAGAATTTGTAGACCTGACCAATTCTATCCACCAACTGCTCACCAGTTAGAGGTTTGAAAACTTCTTCACACTTGATATGCACTCGTTCCCGGCCGGAACCCAAACCTAAGTCTCTCAACTCGGTCGGAAGTTGGCTTGACCGGGGAAAAGTTATGAGAATCTTATATCTATTCTTACTTTTAACCGTTTTCTTGAGCAGCGCCTGTTCAACACATGTCGATTATGATCGCCAATTCGCAGATCTATCGACTCAGTATCACCAAATGATTGCGGGTAATCCGCCAACGAATGAATGGCACCTTTTACTACAACAGTTGCAGAAAATTGCGAACAATCAAGAGAACGACATGGCGATGGAAGCCCATTGGGGAGTAGCCTTGTGTTGGATGGCATTAGCGAAACTGGAAAATTCTATCGCCAGCTCAAGAGCTGTTGAAGTGCTACAAGGACATTTGACACAGTATCCAAATTCGTCACACTGCGCAGAAGCATACTGCTGGATCGGATATTACACCAATTTACTGGCTCAACCAGCGACTGCTATCGAACACTACCAGACGATGCTTCACAAATATCCAGATCATCCGCTAACCTCATCCGCCCAAAAAAGTCTCGTCGACATCTATATGGAGCAGAAAAATGTAGTGGCAGTATTTCAATTGTATCAATCATTACAACAGTCGGAGGTATCCCTGCTGGCGCAAGAGGCAAAAGCACAATTGAGATTGCCGCAAATCCAGATACCAAAAATAGAGATGGTGGATGGATATGTGCCAATAGCTGCTCGACCAATGCCAATTACTTCCCAAACAGAGCCCAAAGTAATTTCTTCTAGTGAAAGTGAAGAACGAACCGGCAGCTCGGCTACGCTGGCAGCATCTAAGACTGATCGCCCAAGCGAACAACTAACAGTTGAAGTACTGGCTTTACCTAATCATCAGGCACTAACCGAACAACCATCATTGGTACAACAACTGGGGTTGGGTGTAAAAACAGTCGTGATCGATCCCGGGCACGGAGGTAAGGATCCTGGGGCTGTCAGTCGATATGGAGCAGAAAAAACAGTTGTTTTGCAGGTCACGCGAATGTTGAGTGACGAGTTGACAGCCCACGGCTACCAGGTCTACTTAACGAGGGAAACAGACCAGACTACCTCGCTTAACGAACGGACGGCATTGGTCAACCGAATGGATGCAGACCTATTCCTTAGTTTGCATGCTAACGCTAGCCCCAAAAAGGATGCAGCCGGCATTGAAACCTATTATTTGGCACTGGGTTCAGACCAAACCTCAAAAATGGTAGCCATGCGTGAAAATGCGGGCATGCAACAGAGTATCAAAGAACTGGAGAGTTTGGTCTCAACCATTCTGAAAGGGAGTAAAAGCCAGGAGAGCCGTCGGTTAGCAGAAATTGTTCAACAACAACTGGTTGAGAAAACGGAGGCCAAAAATCGAGGTGTAAAACATGCCCCATTTATCGTGTTGACAGGGACGAAAATTCCAGCTATCCTGATCGAAATCGGCTTTATTTCTAACCCAGAAGAAGCTGCTCAACTCAAAACTGCCACTTATCAGCGGCAGATTGCCGAGGCCATTGCGGAAGGAATCAATAGATATGCCAAGCAGGCCCCTCTTCCCCAAGAGGGGCAGTCGCTTCGCTAACAAGTTTACCCTCAAGTTAGCCCATCCTCAATTTGGTGTCGGAGTGGGGAAATCGAGGGTTAGCTAACTTTCAGTTGGTCTAGCCGGGGGATCACGGAATATTTGCCTATATATTTTTCCCGGACGGCACTGGTGCATAGTGGTCAAACTCCATGCTAAAGGTGCTGCGTCCCTGAGAAATAGAGCGTAAATCTGTCGTGTATCGAAAAGTTTCACTAAGTGGCACATAGGCATTGATAATTTCATGCTCTTCTCCAGGCTCCGTATTGAGAACTTGCGCCCGTCTGGTATTCAAATCACCGATAATTCTACCTAAATGTTCAGCCGTAGTTATAACCTGCATTTTCATAATCGGTTCTAACAAAATGGGCTGAGCTTGCTGAACCGCCTTCTTAAAGGCAATGGTCGCAGCTGCCTCAAAAGCGACCTCGTCGCCGGAGCGAGAAGAGCTCGACTCATGAAAAGAGCCTCCTATCAAGCGAACTTTTACATCTTGCATCGGATAGCCCGTCAGAACACCATTGACGGCAGCATCTTGAACCCCTCTCTCAATGGCTGGTAGATACTGAATTGGGATCTGTAATTCGCTAGATTGGTTCTCAAAGCGGATGCCTGCATCACGTTCCAGAGGCTCAACCTGTAAGATCACATGGCCGTATAGGTCAGCAGTTTCTACCACTTCCGTTTGATGGACGTATTTACCGGAAGCTTCGGCTGACGATCGGATCGTTTCTCGGTAGGCTACTTGCAATTTTCCAACTCGTGCCTTCACTCCAAACTCCCGCACCATACGATCAGTTAAAATCTCGAGGTGTAGTTCGCCCATCCCAGAAATGACCCGTTGACCGGTTTCCCGATCCAATTTCATGGTGAAGGTCGGATCCTCATCCATCAAGATCTGTAGCGTTTCCTCTAGCTTGTCTTTGTCGCTTTCCGAACTGGGCTCGATTGAAACTGAAATCACCGGGGCTGGAAAGTCAATCGACTCCAGTAAAATCGGCGACTCTTGTCCAGTCAAAGTATCTCCGGTGGTGGTCTCTTTCAGCCCGATAAGTGCGACAATATCGCCAGGATAGGCAGTGTCACAAACCTGACGTTTGTTGGCGTGAATCTGCAAAATTCGGGTCACCTTCTGAGGTTGGTTCTTAGCAACATTCAGCACTACGTCTCCTCGATTGAGAATACCGGAGTAAATACGGGCGTAAACGATTTTGTCCACATTAGGGTCGCTGCTAACTTTGAAGGCAAGTGCTGATAGGGGCGCCGTCATCTCCGGCTGGCGAGATTCTATCTGCTCTGTTGTAGGATTCACACCAACTACAGGCGGCACGTCAATTGGGGATGGCAAGTAGTGAACGACGGCATCTAGTACTGGCTGGATGCCGATATTTCGCAATGATGCCCCACACATGACCGGAAACAAAAGGTTTTTTAGCACAGCGGAGCGGATACCGGCTTCGATTTCTGCCTGGGAGAAGGAATCTCCCTCTAAATACTTCTCCATCAGGATCTCATCGTGGGTGGCGACCTCTTCGATCAAAGCCTCTCGCTTGGATTCGGCTAGATCTTGGAGATCGGCTGGAATTTCCGTTTGGGTGACCGTTTGTCCGTCGGTAGAATCCCAATAAAGTGCGGACATTTGAATCAGGTCGATTACGCCAGCAAACTCTTTCTCCGCTCCAATCGGCCACTGAATGGCCAAAGGATTAGCCTTGAGTTGGGTTTTCATCATCTCCACGGCTCGCTCAAAATTAGCACCCATTCGATCCATTTTATTGACAAAGGCGATCCTCGGCAACCCATATTTCTCAGCTTGGCGCCAGACCGTTTCCGATTGTGGTTCAACGCCGCCAACTGCACAGAACAACATGATTCCGCCATCCAAAATACGGAGAGACCTCTCGACCTCCACCGTAAAATCGACATGCCCTGGTGTATCGATCAGGTGAATGGTACGATCTCGCCAATGGCAGGTCGTTGCGGCAGCCGTGATCGTAACACCTCGTTCCCGCTCCTGGACCATCCAGTCCATGTCGGTTGTACCATCATCCACCTGACCGATTTTGTGCTTCTTACCGGTGTAGAACAAAATTCGTTCCGTGGTAGTGGTTTTTCCAGCATCAATATGAGCCATGATGCCAATGTTCCTAATTTTCTCAATTGGTGGTTGGTTGGGCGTTTTCTTCATTATTGAATCTGTATTGAATCTAAATTTAGCAGTGTAGCATTATTGATACGGATGTGGATGACCGATGTACTCTCGTTTCCCGCGCACTAAGATCTTCTCCGGATCGTCCTTATTGACGTTATGAACACTATGTGCCTGATAAGCCAACGTCATACTTCGCCGAGACCGATCGCTACTGTTAGTATCTGCTCCATGGAAGCAGCAATCATTGAATAGGAGAATACCACCGCGTGGCATCGGTACCGGTAACGAACGGCAATAGAAGTCGGACTGATGGAAGTTATCGTAACTGGGGCGGCTAGGATGTGGAAAAGGTCGGACATGACTACCCGGAACAATTCGAACACAACCATTTTCTAACGTCGAGGCTGCAAGGTAGATCAGGACAGTAATTAAACGTTGGTCATGTAACTCTTCACCACTGTGCCAAGGCACCGGGCACGATCCAGCTGGACGAACCATAATATGGTTATGTTTATTGGTCAGGAGTTCAATGTTATAACCCAGAATGCCCTCTAGCGCATCCAGAACGATTGGATGCGAAGCGGCCTCAAGATAAACGGGATCCCGATCGATAATTCTAGATAAGCGACGGATATTACCGGGATGCCTCAATGTCTCAGTTGTTTTGCTTTCCCAAACAATGGGGTCAATTATGTGGGCTATTTGCTTATCTGTGGTGTTGTTTAGTCGGTCGATCAGTTCAGATGGTAATGTCTCTGGCACCTGATAAAATCCGTTGTGACGGAAATACCAGANGTCTTCTAGTGTCAATTTCATATCTCAATCCATAACTGCATCTTTACTAATTGTTGCTTGCCATCTAGGATTACAGTAAAATAAGAGCGTTATGAACGACCTTCTCCAAGCTCTTCAAGCCCGATTGACCTCTGACCAAATCCCCGCTTTGGGTGAAATTGAGGAAGTTCAACAACAGGTNGCACAACTATTGGAGATTGCTATGGTTGGACCCTCAACTGGGATGACCAACCAAATGAATACGGTGAGGGTTGATGTCTCCGCCCAAGTCTCGTCNGATCCGGCGGATCGACACCACCAAGTCTTGGATCTGATGGCGTTTATTTTAGCACACGATGAACTGAAAACCCCTGCTTTATTGGATATGACGGCTCTAGCTTTGTCTCGCTTGAATCCTTCTCAAATCGATCAGCGTCTACTAGANCTACTAATTCAGTTCTGCCNCTATGCACATTTGGAAACNACAGTCCAAGAAAATATTGCCCGTTTNCTGACAACAGCCATTCATTCAGTNTCANCATACCAACAATTAAAGGCACTGGTCAACACCATTATTCATGTTGCTGACACGATCAAGTTATCGGAGCTACCCCATAAACTTCAACTCGAACAGGCTATCTTCGAGAAACTGGTACCTCGACTATTAGATTTTGATCGCGCTTTAGAAGTCACAAATCTCCTCCAATGGCTACGGTACCATGCNACTGGTTTTGGACTGGAAGTTCTCTACCGNCAACTGATTCAAATCATCCACAATCCTAAATTGCAGATTGGATCGTTTCAAGCCGTGCTGGATTTCGCTTTTACCGANCAGGAGACGGAAACGACCGAGACAACTGAGGCGAAANCAATAAGCGACAGAAATAATTCAGAATTGGAGGATGCCCAACTATTTGCCGTTCAGACTGCTTGCATTGAGCGGATGGTGATCTACTTAGCAGATGAATCAACCGATGGGCCGATGGTTCATCTACTAATATCGGTATGGCCGCTGATGTCGAAAGCTCTTCGGGTTTTATTGGTCCAACAACTACCAGAGACTGAGACCCCTTTCCAAAATCTGCCGAGTACCCCTCAGGTCTACCAACTGATAGTCGAGATGATTCCCTACACTGGACTCGGATCAACCCCAGACATTATACAATCAGCATTGGTCAAAGTTGCTCTGGGCTTAACTCAGACCAAAGACCAGGAAGATTGGCTGCGGACGGTCTTGCAGCAAAAGGCTTTTTACCAATTTCTGTTACCGAGATCACTTTGGTTGATCTCGGTCTGGTTTCTACTACGTCCTTTAGCCGACTTAATTCCAAATTCGAAAACCGGGCAAATAGTTAAAGCCCTGAGTTTACCTCCCGCTCCGTTTCCATCTCTGCCTTCATTTCTATTTGTTTTTGAGCATGTACTATCAAGTCACGAGGTTTCTGAGGGGGTCAAAATGCCTAACCAATTGACCCAGATGAAACGCGCTTTTTTGAATGCCGTCGCTCAACTACTGGACACTCAGAAAGAAGAGGTGGTTGAGGCTACCCACAGACTCTTACAATATTTAGTGCGTTACTTGCGCGGGGTGGATGATGTTGAGCGCCAATCCTGGCAGCTGCTATCTGAGCAGGTTTGGTTGGTCGATGCCAGCCGTCCTACCGCTGATGTGGACAGGATTCGTCACCTTGAGGTCAGCAAGAAACTTCAACAACAGATCAAGCAGATCTTTGGTGATGCCAACGTTGCGTCTCTGATCAGTGTAGGCCAAAAGCCTTCTCAGCGTGACGACAAGTAACTTTAGTCAGCTATGCGAGNTGGAAGCAGGTGATTACAGCTCCCTTAAGGCCACACTTTCCCATTTGCAATCCAAACAAAAACACATCTCNCCCCCGAGATCTTGTACTTTCCCACTGCATTCGGGACAAGCCGAAATCGACTCGGATTCTGTAGGTGTTGTTGATAGGTCCAAGTGACTTTGCCGCCGTAGATGTTCACATTGGAAGATGTGTGCGTTGCATAGAGTACAACTATAGAAAAAGTTGGACTGAAGACCTGTAATATCAGGTGGGATTTTGCACTGCAGGTCATAGATGGACATATTGTGCCGTATCAGCCGAACTTTTCCTGTCTCATCGATAGCTAAAGCGTCCCATTCATTCAGATGACTCTCCATCTGAACTACTAACGCCTCAATCTGAAATGCGGCGGCTGCCCAAGGTGCCTCGGTAATGCCAAAGATATTGCTGGTGCGNNGTAGTGCTAGTAGTTCGAATACTCGTTCGCCAGCCAGNATTTTAATCGGTTGGAAGTTATCTTCGAAGTTCATGCTAGGTCTTAGACTCTAGGTTAAATNTCGAACAGTTGCAAATAGTCGTCAAGCGTCTGTTGACGACGAATTTGTGTCAGACGATTCCCATCCACTACATATTCAGCAGGACTCATTTTCAGATTATAGTTTGAACTCATGGTATAGCAGTATGCACCGGCGTCGTGAACCACCAACCCAGTTCCCTCAGGTGGTGTGGGTAATTTCCGATTCTTTCCCAAAAAGTCAGCCGATTCACAAACTGGACCAACCACATCAAAGATTTTCGGTTCACCGTCTACAGGTTCAATCAAATCGATATGTTGATAAGCGTTATACAGACTCGGACGAATCAATTCTGCCATACTGCCGTCGACAACGACAAAGTTCTTGTTGCCATTACTTTTTACACCCGTGACACGGTTAACTAATAGGCCTGCGTTCCCGATAATCGAGCGACCCGGTTCGATTATCAGCGACAACTTCGATGGGAGTAAACTGCGCACCGAGTCGATCAGGTTTTTAGGGGTTGGCAGTTCAAGGTTATTCCTTTCGTAATCTATACCCAATCCACCACCGATATTGAGATACTGAAGATTAAAACCCTGTGTCTCTATCTCTTGAATGAATGCCAGCATCAAACGGGTCGCATCATGGAANACCTCCGTTTTCTCGATAGTCGAACCGAGATGNCAATGGACACCGACCAGGTCTAAGTAGCGATCTTGTTGAATCTGTTTCAAAAACCAACCTAGCTGTTCGTTGCGAATACCGAATTTCGAGTTCTTGATACCGGTCGAAACGTAGGGATGAACCTGTGGATCTATATCCGGATTAATACGGATTAGTACTTGAACCAACCGGCTAGTGGTTTGCGCGACTTGCTGAATGTGTTGGAGATCAAATTCGCTGTCGATATTGATCATCACCTGATGTTGGGCCGCCAAGGACAGTTCCGGAACGGTTTTTCCGTTACCATTGAAAATCATCCGTTTCGGATTAAAACCCGCTTTGAGAGCTAGCCTTAGTTCATTACCACTAACCAGTACTGCCCCGCTTCCCCGTTGACATAAATAACGTAGAAGATGTAAATTATTGTTGGCTTTGACCGCATAGCCAATGATGGCATCCAGACCCAGCAGCGCTTCCGCATAAGCTTGATAGTTTTGAGTGATCTGACTCAAACTGTAAAGGTAAAAAGGGCTTTCTGTCACTTGTTGTTGAATATCTTTAATCCGCAGATCCTCACAATACAAGAATCCGTTTTGAAAGTAAAAGCTCATCCCTAGCCTGCGACAGATTTGGCAAATGGTATCATCTGTAAGAAACCATAACCAGCATTTTTCGTGTGACCCAGATACTTTGTGAACATTACCTACTACCTAGCACAACAAAGTCCGAGTTTGTAGAGAGGATGGGCTTTGCGTCTACCGATTTGGATAGTATTCTGGGGAACAACTGCGTTATGCTCATTTACCTTCTAACATGGTATTGTCGCAACTGTTATGAGTTGCTGATTTGGTTTTAAACCAAAATTTTACTATCCTTTTTAGCAAAAGTGAATCTATATCAGTGAATGTTCGTCCATTTAATAGACGTGTTCATTTATTGAATAAGAGATAGGGCTTGAAATGGACCTGAAGGGAAATAGTGAGCTTGACCTTGTATTAGCCGCACTGCTTGGTGATTTGCGAGCTTTTGATCTATTAGCAATGCACTACCGATCTGCTTTACTGATTGTGGCTAATCCAATCGTCGGTTTCTCCGAGGCTGAAGATGTCGTCCAAGAGTCCCTGATCCGCGCTTTCAATGCCTTACCGACTTTGGTCGATCCAACCAAGTTTAGTGCTTGGTTACATGCGATTACTCGGAATTGTGCCTTGCAACACCATAAACGACAACAGAAGAGTAGATCTATATTAGAGCAAGTAGTTTTATCTGAGTATTTGGCCTTGGACCCGGCTACAGTTTTGGAACGAATGAACGCCAATGCCGTATTAACTGAAGCCATACAAGACTTGAAGCCCGAATATCAGACCGTAGTACAATTGTGTTATTGGGCTGAAATGTCCCAAGCTAAAATAGCTGAGTTTTTGGGGGTATCATTGACAACGGTCAAATGGAGGTTACGCCAAGCTAAACTCCAACTTCGGCAAACATTAATTCGAAAAGGAGAAATTGATGAATAAGCAACCAGAAAATGAAAAACAGAGACGCCTCGTACAATGCAAACGTCTCTTGACAGCAACGCAAAAGTTCGTCGCCGACGCCAGTCTGACTGGAGTTGGAAGTGGTAGTGAGGCTCGCTGTATCAAGCAGTTCAACCATATATTGCAGGTCGTAGGCTACCAAATATCGGATGGATTGATCGAGCCGCTAGATGATGATGCCACCTTTGGCGAGATCGGTATTGCTTGTTCTCACCTCTTATCTCTGTTGGATGAGGATTCAGCCTCAGAATCTGAAACGGAAGAAGAGGAAAGAGGAACCTACAAGAGCGCGGAGCAAACCAAAGAACGGGCTAAAGAGGAAGCGAAAAAGAGCAAAGATCTTTTCGAGAATTTGAGCAGCTTCTTCGATCAAGAGTTTTCTGACGCCTTCCGTGACCTTGGAGGGAAAGTACGCGATAACATACCGCAAGTGATTAAAGACAAGGTGGCCGAAGAACTGCGCCGTGCCGCAGAAGAGCTAAAGAAAGCTGAGGAACAGCTTAAAGGTAAGCATCAATCAGAGCCAGCACAATATACCGAGATTATCGTCGAAGATGAACCGGTAGACAACACTTCTTCTGGCTCGGATAAGGAGGCGTCCTCAGGTAACACGTCAGAAGAAAATTAGGGGACCGTTTACCCCCGAATTATATGGAAACGAAACCTCTGAACTAGTTTGATGAACTAGAACCAGTAGCGAATTCCTACATCTATTTCACCGTAAGAGGCTTCCTGATAACTGCAGGTGTAAGGCAGTTTTCGATTCCATTGGGACATGGGTATAATGTAGCTATTTTTGTCCACCGCCAGGTTGAAATTTATATTGACGATGCCCCATCAATTGTCTGAACTATGGGGCATCAACCGGTTCTGTATCAATCAATATCCGCCCCTTCGAGGTAGCGATCAGCCTAGTGGCAAGTAAAAGGTTGTAGCTGACTGATGGGAGCTCCTCTTTCAACGATTTCCATCCGTCGCTGAGTTGCGTAAAGCCCTAGATGCCAGAAACCGGGTTTTTGCCCTGATCATGTAGTTTTTCACGACCGATCTAGTTTTGATTTTGCCAAACTAACCGACAATCCCGAGTTGTGTNATTCCCTGAAAACTGAGGGTNAGTCAGGAAGAGTTACCNACTTGACAACTGGCCACCTATCTGTATAATCACATTCCGCACCAGCTTGGTACTTACCCGAGTCGCTAGACAGCCGGCCGTTGGGCTAAGTCATGTTAAAATGGGAATATAGGCGTAAGGAATATTCCCTGTGCCTTAATCGAGATAGAGGTTGAAGGGAAGATATNCCTTCACCTTCTGNGGAGATCCCACAATAGACCCAAGACATTTTTTATGANANGGACGCTGTCTTGCCTATACAGGGAGAAATGATATGNCCTGCCNGATAACAGCAGTATTTACCGTTACATCCTTGCTAACATGTGCAACNGCGGCNGAATCAGTCTATCCCGGTAGAACATGGNCNNTCAAAACTCCGGTTGAAGTNGGTCTTGACNCTGAAAAATTAAGAGNTTTCAGNGAATNCGTTGGTNGAAGAGGNTGTGTAATACGACNCGGTTATATGGGGTTTATACATGGGGAGATATCAGTGAATGTGCTGATGTTGTCTCTGNTGCCAAACCGGTTTATGCCCACTTTCTATTCAAAGCATTTGAGAAAAGTAAAATTCCGAGTTTAGACTGGCAGGTTGTTGAATGGGAACCCCGCCTGAAACGCCTAAACGAAAACCTTAACCACAAAGACGAAGAAATAACGTGGCGATATATGGCTAACCAAACTTCGTGTTACCAGGTCGTTGAAAAACCGGGAACCGCCTACTGCTACAACGACTGGCAGATGGTGCTATTCTGGGATACACTGTTTCTGAAAGTCTATAGCGCAACTTATGGGAATGTAGGCGAAACCGTTATGCAACTGTTACTCGCCGCCCCGCTTCAGACCAAAGACCATCCTACATTCATGGCCTTTGGTCTCAAAGACCGACCGGGACGGCTGGCGATTTCGGTCTGTGACTTTGCTCAATTCGGGTTACTTTACCTGCGAGAAGGGAATTGGAAGGGAGAACAACGGATTAGCCAAAAACATGTCGAGGCAGCGGTGAAAGGCGCGTCTCCGAATTCAACTTCCCAAGCCGGATTCGAGGTGGCCGAGATCATCGAAGGGCAACGTACGGTTGGCTCTGGTCTCATACCGGACAACCAGACCGATCACTTTGGCAGTTAGCTGGCTCTGGTAGGTCAATGGCGTTGATCGCAGGATAGTACATTACACGCATGTGACGAGATCCACCAGAAACCACTTTCGGTGCCTTCGGTTACGGTGGCTCCAGAGCGATGAATTCGGGTCGTGGCTTCGTACAACGACGCTAAGCTCAACGGCTGGAATAGTGGCGCTGATAGCTCAACGAATCAGGCCATGAAACTGTTCACCGAGGCTGTTGTTTCGCAGATGAGTGACAAAGTAACATCTCAGCAGGAGATATTGCACCTCGGTAGCAACAACGGCCCCACGTCTCTATCGTTGGAAATCGATGGTATCTCAAAGGACAAGTAACTTATCCGGGTGCACAAGCTGAAGGGCTTTTGATGAACGGCCGTATGGTGAATGCTGTCTTTGAAGATCGCAATTGTTTCGACTTCGACACTGAAGCCAACACCGATCAGTTATCACCAAAATTCCCAACTATGCCGCACACGGGGTTCGTGCGTTCACCCTCTGCCTCCAAGGCGGTATGCCCGGTTGTGAGGGAGCTGTCAACTTCGCTTTCAACCCGGACAGTTCATTGCGAGGGAATTGCCTCAAACGCGGCTGTGCGTTATTGATGCGTGCGATAAACATAGTGTCGTCGTCATTCTCGGTTGCTAATATCAGCGGCAAGATCAAATCCTAAAAGACGAGGAGGCGGTGCGAACCGGTGTCATCGGTGTTGCCCGTTGGGTAACGGAAATCGGACGGAGTAATGTCGTGCTGGAAATTGCCAATGAATATGGTCACTGTGGCTTTGAGCACCCGATACTGAAAACGCCCGAAGGTCAAGCCGAACTCATCCGATTAGCGAGGCGGACGGCTCCTCAAATGCTGGTCTCCACCAGCGGTGGTGGTGGCATGTTGTACGACGAAGTTGCTCAGGCCAGTGTTTTTTACTCATTCACTATAATCGCGCTTCCCTTGAAGCGATTCCACATCGAATTGCAGCATTGAAAAGGACAGCAAGCCAGCGGTCTGTAATGAGAGCGAAAAAATGGGGGTGGAGGGAGCCAAAGCGGCTGAATCGAGTGTAGTGAATGGGGGCTCTTGCGGACTGATGGAAGTCGAAATCAATCAGCCCTTTCCGTTCGAGTTCAATGGTGCTAGGGACGAGTTAACGGTTTATGCTCAGCTGAAAGAATTGACCTCTAAACGCTAATGCGTGTAGTGGGAGCATTGTCTAGCCGCCGGATGTTTTTTTGATGGAATCTGGAGGTTGTATAAATACTTCAGAGATGCGCCCCCGTTCAATCTGGATGAAGATACTGCTTCGCTTTTAAGTGACCTCACCTAACCGCAGAGTTGTCGATGCTCAAGCAGTTATTAATTTGAATTAGTGGTCAGTTTTTTCATTAATCGGCCGCTGAAATGATTGTACCTGCGTCTTTGGAGTGGCGTAATTAGTATGCACCGATCACACAAGCAGGAGCTCTGTAGCTTTTTTGTGCGTATCAACTGATAAGCGAAAAGGAGGAAATAATGAAAATTACGGATCTGAAATGTGCAGTTATCGGCAATAATCCGGTAGTGCGCGTTGTGACAGATGAAGGAATTGATGGATTTGGAGAGGTGGAGTCATCGAAGCATTATCTGAAACCTCATGTGATGTTTTATAAAAATCATATCTTGGGTGAGGATCCAACAAATGTTGAATGGGTGATGATGAAAATTCGGCGGTTGGGGAGTTTTAAACCGTGGGGGAGTGCGGTCAGCGCAATCGAGATGGCACTGTGGGACCTGGCCGGTAAAGCGGCCAATCTGCCCGTGTATAAGTTGCTGGGAGGGAAGGTTCGCGATCAGGTCCGGGTCTATAACGGTGCGGTGCGTTTCCCTATGAGCGGTATTGAGCCGGAACACTATGCTGAAAACATGGTACAGATGAAGGCTTCGCCGGAAGGGTTCTCGATTATCAAGCAAGGGGTGGCCTTTCACGGAGCAATGGCGCAACAGGTGCCGGATTTTTATTATGGCGAAGTGCTAACGGGAGGATATCATGCCAATCGGGGATTGCTGACCGAGAGAGGAATGAAACATCTTATCACCTGTATTGAAGCGATGAAAGAGGTATTGGGTGATGAAGTTGGGTTGGCACTGGATTGCGGACCTGGATTCACCGTGCCCGATGCCATTCGACTGGCGCAGACGACGGAGCATTTGAATTTAATGTGGCTGGAAGATATGCTCACCGGGGACTACGTACCGTGGGTAGCTCCCGATTCTTATCGGGAGGTGACACGCGCGACATCAACACCTATCCATACAGGTGAGCAGATCTACTTGCGGCAGAATTTCAAAGATTTGATCGAGCAGAAAGCGGTCAATATTATTGGGCCCGACCCTTGTGATATTGGAGGGATTGCTGAGTTGAAGTGGGTGGCAGAATATGCGGATCTGCACGGGATCTTGATGGCACCGCACGGCACCGGCGATGGGTTGCTGGGTTTAGCTGCTTTGGTACAGGTATGTGCCACCTTGCCGCAGAACTACATCGCTTTTGAATACCCGACAGGAAGGCCGGAATGGTGGTATGATATTGTAGAAGGGTTGCCGGACCCTATTGTTAAAGGTAGCTTCATCGAAGTCTGGGATCGTCCTGGCATGGGCGTCAATTTGATCCCAGAGGCCGCCAGACAGCATCTAAAAGAAGAGGATGAAGCGTTTTTTGATTGAAAATCATATAACCAGGAGAAGTTAAGATGAGTTTTTTGTACTGTTTGAATACCAGTACCATTCGCCATAAGAACACTTCAGTAATGAATGCCATAGACATTGCCGCGGATGCGGGGTATGATGGGATTGAGCCATGGGTAGAGGAAATCGATAAGTGGGTGAAAGGAGGAGGTACGTTATCCGATTTGCAGAAAAAAGCCACAGATCGTGGGATACAGATAGTGAATTTGATCGCTTTTTTCGAATGGGCAGTACCAGAAGATGATCAGCGTAGCAAAGGACTTGATGAAGCACGTCGATGCTTCGAGATAGCCGATGCGCTGGATTGTTCCTTTGTGGCCGCACCTCCGTTCGGCATTCAGAATCGGGAGGTTGATTTGTTTCCCGTAGCCCAGCGGTATGCGGAATTATTGGATGCTATTGTTGGGTTTCAGGCTAAACCGCTGCTGGAGTTCTGGGGTATTGCCAGGACACTAGGCACATTGGGTGAAGCACTGTTGGTGGCAGCCGAGTGCGGATGTCCGGGCACTTTGCTTCTAGCAGATGTGTATCATATGTATAAAGGAAGTGGCCATTTTCATGGCCTGGAGCACCTAGGGACTGGAAAGTTAGGGCTGGTCCACGTGAACGATTATCCCGAACAACCGGGACGCGATACAGTTACAGATGCGGACCGGGTTTATCCCGGAGATGGACTGGCCCCCTGGCCTGAGATTGTAGCTGGTCTCCAGAATGCAGGCTTCGAAGGGATGCTCTCGCTCGAGTTATTCAATCCGGGTTATTGGGAAAAGGGGTCGGTTGTCGTAGCGGCAGAGGGATTGGCCAAACTCAAGGCCTGCGTGGAATAGGCACTATTTACCTGGCCATAAATTGTCTCCCTGCCCTTGCCAACTCCAGCCCAGTTAGGGCATTACCCCGGACCGGGTGAGGCATTGGACTATCGCGTCTATGTTGAACAGTAAGCGGAAATTCTGACATAATGAATAGTGAAGGCCTATCTTTCCTCCGAATAGAGTGAATGCTTAATTCCTGCGTTGGATCAAAGTCAAGCTTGTCTTCGATCCAACGCAGGCGTCCGACCATAGATTGTTACAGCTGGCTTGATCGAGGATTACAGGAGGTGAATCCGGTGAAGGGCGTAGTGTTTTTGGGTGACAGGGAATGCGAGGTGAGGGATTTTCCTGATCCAGTTCCGAATGACGGAGAAGTGCGAGTGAAAATGATGGTAAGCGGCATCTGCGGTAGTGATCTCCACCTCTATCGTGAGGACCGTGCATGGGCAAAAGAGCGAGGAGATCGCATTCCCGGCCACGAGCCGTGCGGAGTGGTAGATGCTATTGGGACCAATGTAGCAAAGATCAAGGAGGGAGACCGTGTCACCGTGTACCACTATCTGGGCTGTGGATACTGTGCGCAGTGCGCATCGGGCAACCTGATGTGGTGCGGAGAAGCCAGCGGTTATGGCGGACCTGTAGACGGTTCCCACGCTGATTACATAATTGCTGATGAGCGGAACTGCGTCAAAATGCCGGATACAATGCGCTTTACTGATGGTGCATTCATCGCCTGCCCGGCTGGAACAGCTTATTCCTCTCTGAGCAAACTCGAAGTCCGGCCAAGAGACAATGTGGCGGTTTTCGGGCTGGGACCGGTTGGTCTGAGCAGCATCATTTTAGCAACGGCGATGGGTGGGAACATCATCGGGCTCGATATCATCGATGAGCGACTGAAACTGGCTAAGCAGGTTGGAGCGGCTGCCGTAGTAGACGTGGGAAAGAACGATGCGGTCGAGGCGATCCGTGCCTTCGCTAGCGACGACGGCATTGAACTGGCCTTCGAGACATCGGGAAGCCCCAAGGGGCGTGAGGACGTTGTTGCCTGCCTGCGCCGGGGTGGAAAATCCGTCTTTGTAGGGATTGGGAACATGGACAAGGTCATCAATCCGGGCCTGCTAATCAGCAAACAACTGACACTGATGGGCTCTTTTGTACTTCCATTGTGGATGGCATGGAAACTGGTGGATGTTGTGGCTAGTCAGTCACTCTCCTTCGATCGGCTGGTCACACATCGGTACAGGATCGAAGATGCACCGGAGGCCTACTGCACATTCGACGCAGGTGGTACGGGCAAAGTAGTCTTTGAATGGGATTAGACATGAAACAGATGTGGAATATAGATGTTTTCCGTAGTTCCTTTACGCTGAACTGGATTTTGATCAATTCTCAAAATCAACTGATATACAGCGTGTATAGAATCGCGTTTTGGCTTCGCGATTTTTTCTTAGGTTTTATTAAACTGAGATTCGGTAAAATTACGTCATTGGTTTCAGCTATCCCGTCGCCCCTGAGGGAAAGGTGCGCATTTGCGTGCAGATCTCAGGGCCCTATCTAGAGGATAGCCTCAAGTTCGCGCGATGGGCGCCTTCGCCAGGATTCACTAAGTGTGTAAGACATAGTCCGTACGCAAGGAGTACATGATGCACAGAAGTAGATTTGGCTTCCCACTCATGGTCGTCGCGGGGCTTCTCTCGTCCTCGGTTTTTGCAACCGAGCGAGATGTTGCTATGCTCCTCGACGGCGTTAAGCTGATCGCTAGCCCCGGCATTCCCGGCAATATTGCGGTCTTCGGCGAAGACGCGTTTGCGGTTGTGCAGGACGCCGGCGGCAACGTTGTTGTCGCTGCTGCGAAGTACGGCTGGGGCGGTGTATTACTTTGGGGGCACAACGGATACTTTGGTCAGGAATCAGTGGAAACTGCAGACACTGGCCGGTTGATGGTCAACGCCTTGCGCTGGACCTCCCGTAAGGGGATGCCGAGGGTCGGCGTTGTCGGCAATGCTGACTTGTCTATATACTTGCGTGATCAGGGGTTGGAGGCCTTGTCCATCGAAGCCGAGGACTTCGCTTCTGTCGATGTGCTCATCGGTGGCACAGAACGGGCATCAGCCGATCTCCGCTCAGAACTGACCGAGTGGGTCAAACAGGGTGGCGCGGCTATTGGGTCCGCTACCGGTTGGGGCTGGTGTCAACTCAATATGGGACAGGATCTCCGTACTGACTATGCGTCGAACCTGTTCTTTGCGCAAATGGGCCTAACATTCGCCGATGGTATGACAAGAGACACAGCTAAAGATGGGTATTCGACGGAGCCTCTCCCCTCGACACTCACAAATGCGAGCCACGCACTTAGGGTCCTCGTACAGCATATCGACAGAAAACAGAAACTAGATGACAAGGGATTGGCTCTAGCTGGGACAACGCTGTCGACCGCCATGCGCTGCCTTCCACCCGATGATCAACTTTTTCTGCCAAAGCTGCAAAATGTACTCGAAGCGAGGCCAGTCGATCCACACCCAACGCCGACGAAGCCGATTACCAATAAGAACATCCTCGAACGGTTGGTGCTAACACAGCAGATTCACCAGTCCTGGAGGCTCCCATCAGAGCAGGTGAAGGCTCACCCGGCCGCAGCAACATTCCCCGGTGCTTCACCGGAAGATACACCAACTGTCAGGCGTGTAATCGAGATTGACACATCGGT
>PACG01000094.1 GCA_002699335.1 Candidatus Poribacteria bacterium | reverse complement strand
CAGCTGATCAGAGCGATTATTAGGGCCGGCACAACCGCAGATTGTTGTCAAGCTGAATCTCTGAGACCAGGAATTCAGGCTCAGTATTTACTGGCAGATCGGGGTTATGATAGCCAGGCTATTCTTCAAAAATCCAATCAAGCTAAGATGCGGCCCGTTATTGCGCCAAAGAAAGATAGAAAATATCAGAGAAATGACAACCAAGGTTGATACCAAAAGCAGCCTAGAGTCGAAAATGCTTTCTGGCATCTTAAACGGTGGGGTGGAATCGCCACCGGTTAGGGTGAAAATTCAGACTCTTTTTTAGCCGTCATTCGGATAGGGTGTATATTTGTATGGGCTACTCGTGACTGCACTATGTAGCTCAAACTACCTCCATCGACGAGGCGCCGTCTGCCATACCATCAGATATTTAGCTTCGTAGCCCCCAGGCCGGAAGTGGTACCACCCACTTTCACTATGACTCGACTGCCTATCCGGTACAGGACAGCAAGAGGCTGATGTTGGCTTTGCCTTACGTCCAGGGCAGCGATTCGATAATTGATGCTCCGCGGCTAGATAATTTGTTGATTGTGTTGATTGGCTGTCGTCGTCTTCTTCTTGACAAGAGCTATGATAGGGAGCAAGTGAGTTGCGAAGAAGTCGCTCCGCGGATATCGTCAACGCTTTGGTATTGTGTGTAGACGTTGCAGGTAATATCTCTCTACCGGTTAAGCCCTGTTGTCGAAGAAGAACCTCCTCAGTCCTATTTTGGATCTCTATTAAATTTGAGTGGTCTAAATCTTTGATTAAGTCGAGTTAAGGTCTATGGTTGAGGTATTCTGCCAAAATTGCTTTGGCTTCCAGACTATCGATCTTTCTTAGCGCATGAGCGGCAGACCAACGAACCTGGCTGTCTTGATGTTCAAGCGCTTGCTGAAGCGCTTGAACGGCATCCGGTCCAATACCCCCTAAAGCTGAAATGATACTACGACGAACCTCGGTATCCTCATCATCTAAGGCCTGCTGTAACTCAGGTATAGCCAGTTTGCCGAACTGGCCCAGTACATCCATCGCGCGAAGTTGCATGATACGATCCCCATTTTTGAGCGTGTTGATGAGCGTAGTAACTGATGGTTCTCCAATTAGGATCAACGCATTGACAGCATTGTAGCGAACACCCTCATGCTCGTCACGTAAGGCTTGGATTAACATCGGGATCGAGGCTTGAGCGGACTCACCAATTTGCCCCAGAGCATGAGCGGCACCTAAGCGAATCCATTCGTCCTGATCCGACAGCATCAGGATCAAATCGGATACACCAGCCGCAGTACCGATCTGACCCAGCGCATGGATGACACTGAGACGAACGTCTGGATTCGAATGGCTCAGGGTTTGAATGAGGTTTGGCACGGCTACTGTCGCCGCTTCACCAATCCCGCCTAATCCGTAGGCAGCGTTTATACGAATTGTTTGATCAGAGTGAGATAATAGTTCTGTGAGCCGAGGTACTGCACCTATTGCCGCTTCACCGATCCCGCCTAGAGCGTAGGCTGCTAGGCCGCAAACTGATAGGTTAGGATCATCCAGCAGTTTTATCAGGTCTGGTACTGCTACCTCTACCGAAGCCCCAATCTGGCCCAATGCCAATATTGCATGCAGCCTCAATTTCTGATCTTGGCACCATAAGGTTTGAACGAGCAGGGAGATAGCCGGCTGCCCCATCTGTTCCAGTGCCTGCGCAGCCCGTTGCCTGACGGTCTGCTCTTCCTCTGACATCTTTCCCAGTAAGGCAAAAACTGCTGAGGCTCCAATCCCGTTCAACGCTACTAGGGTGGCCGTCGCCACTTTCCGGTCGTCACTGCCGAGAGCATCGACTAACCTGGGCAGGACTTCGAGAACAGCTGTTTCAGCCTTGGGCGATTCAATTTGACTTAAGGCATAGGCCCCGGTCGCCCGTGCCAGATCGTTTCTTTGCGTGAACTGAATCAAGGCCGGTATGACGATATCAACGGGTTGACCGATACCACCCAGGGCAACGGCGGCATTGGCACGAATATCCTCCCGTTCATGGCTAAGGGCTTGGATTAAGATTGGTGTTGCCGCCTCAGCGGTTGCCCCTATGGCACCAACAGCAACAATTGTTGCCGCACGAACTTTGGTATGGTTATTTTCATAGCCGTGTCGATCGGCTAAATCGTCGATCAATCGAGGGAGAATTTGCCGTAGGGCCAATTTGGCCGGCGGCGTGCCAATCCGACTTAAAGTGTATGCACTAGCTGCACGGACCAACCTGCTTTCGTCTTGTAAAGCTTGAATTAAAATGGGAACAGCAATTGTCACAGGTGGGTTAATACGGCTGAGGGCATAGGCCGCGTCTATGCGCGTCTGAATGCTTTTGGATTTAAGTTGCTGGACCATTTCCCCAACCGACGAGGGGTCTACCCGAGCGGGTGGTTCTTGACCGCGAATGGTGAGTGGAGCGGCTAATAAGGTCGTCAAAACCAGCGTTAACCACTTGATCTGCTTAGTGGTTTTCATGGGGATTCAATCATTAGCGTTTTTGCGGTTAAGAAGCCGGGACTGCCGTACTCCTGATTGATTGGTCCACCCCCAGGCAGATTATCATCTCTTCAATTTGCTCTTCCTCAAATAGCGTCGGAAAATACATAGAAGTAGTTAGTTTGAACTTTTAGGACGGTACGGATAAATCCAGAAGGCAAAGGCTGGAACTTGATGCGTTTGAATCCAAACTTCTCTCTGACCAGAGAAGCGGCAAACCAGGTTTTCTCCAGAGAAAGAAGAGCGATTTATAACCACCCTGACTAGAAACATGATAATATAAACCGCTAAAGGAAACTAGGCTGGGGCTGCAGGAAGATGTACGTCGATTTAAGAAATCAGCCGTCGATGACTGGAGCCAATAAACGAGCGCCTCGAGTATATCGTGAACTGAAGCTGAATTTAGGGGGCAAGCCCAAGATAACGATTTCCTTCAACCCAATTCTCCAAAAGAAGAACAGTTCAAATCAACCGTAGGTGGATGAAATCTCGATCAATTGTCAATTGTATTGTGGCGAGGATTCGGTCGATAGAGAATCCCCACCGCATAAATTAGCTAGCGGGAAAAGATCTATCTCTTGAGATTGGCCCAGGTCGTCGCTAGTTTCTCTTTGGGATCAACGGCAAAGAAGACCCCCTCTTCCATATCGGACTTAATTTCTTTAAGCGTCANCGCCCGGTCGTAAACGGCAAGCTCATCGATTTTACCAACCATTGCGGGTAGTCCAGTCTGTGCTTTACCAACATGAAATTCAACTTTCTGACTGGCGATTTCATTAGCAGGGGCTTTGACAAAGGTATCGAGCTTACCATCTACGTACTGCTTAATCTCTTTACCATCGTAAGTGGATACTACATGATGCCACTGTTCCAACTTGGGTTCAATCTTCTGCACATTTCTTGTNCCTTTCCAGCCGGGCAATCCAATCCAGGTCTCAATTTTGGCCGCATTGCCGAATCCACTCCACTGCATGCAATATCCACCCGCATTGCCAGCTGTTCTTCTACCCATCACATTGGAATCGTTCTGATTCTCCAGGGGNAANATCCAGGCTGACATAGTGACGGCTTTGGTAATATCGAGTTCGTCAGCCGCATCAACTTGAACCAGGCAATTCGAATCTTCCAACGACAGCGCCCCGCCAAACTTCCCATCCTTGACAAACTTGGCTTTGCCAGTCAGTTTCCCCTTCAGTTTGCTTTTACTGTGATCCTTAACCGTATCACCTTGACCTTCATCAAAGGTGAAATAGAGCTTTAAGGCCGGATCATCGTTGAGAGCGTAGCTGNAGGGCAATAGGCCNCCGATTAGCATCAGTGTTAACCACAGCACTGGTAACAATAGAGATTTCCTTGCCATTGTGCACCTCCTTAATTTTCTAGCCGTTCAAAAAATGATTCTAACCAACTAAATGGTCAGTTAATTTAATATATTTAAGCTCGGTTGTCAAGGGTAGAGATGGGTTTAAATCCATCGCTTTAATCAACCGACTAACACCTTGCACTACGAGATCCGTGTCAGTTAGAGATAGCTTCTGCGCCAACAATGACTCTTCGCCAGTCAAGAGCAGTTTACCNGTGGGGCCAAGATTCAATCGCTTTCAGTTCNATCTCAACGGCTTGATGAATNGGAGCGAAGAAATNCCTCTCCTCTGAGNCCGTTCCAATAGGCGCTTCGCGGTCCATAAGTGGTTAAGATCTCCTTTCTNCGATTGCGTTTTTCTGGTGTCGATATATNCCTCTCCTTCGCCGCTGTTTACTTCCATCGGCTAGAAAAACAGAGTTAGGATTTCTCCCATCTTTGTTAATTTCTAGTTCATACAATGATCCGCCTAGGCGCTTTTCAGCCGGGCCATCTGCTCTTCCATCATTTTGCGTTGTCGATGCACCCTTTCAGGAGTGATCAATTCCCGTTTCTGCGTGATCTCAAAGTCTAGTCGATCGACCGATAGCGCTCGCAGAACGGTGCGTTCCACCAAGCAGTAATCGTCTGGATTAGAACGGTTGAAATCCATCGGTTCCTTGAAAGAGACCGCCGGATTAGTGATAATTCGCACCCGTCCGGATGGATTTTGGGAAGCGGCGTGTAGTATGTANGGGTGCAGCAGAAAGACATCTCCNGCNGTTCCTGTTNCCTCCAGAAAATCCTGNCACTGATCGATCAATTTACCNAATTGGGCCTCGGCGGGTNTTAACCCTTGTGGATGTTGGATCAGATACCGGGCAATGGGAGCNATCGAGTCGGCAGCCAAAAAAGTGCCGCCGCTGCGTGGCCGGANGTCANCCCAAAGGACGATGCTGAGCAACCCCTGCTCTGGGCTATCCAAAAAATGCCGAAACCAGTCTCCNTCCTTATGCCACCCACCGACTTTGGCTGAAGGGGATTGCCACGGTTGNTCCGCGCCTAAGTTGAAGTTCATGATAAAACCGTCGCGCCACTGAATCGGTGTTTTGATCCGCTCCTCTCCGCCCATCAGGTCGCAAATCGCCCCCCAGGCCTTGGGGGAAAATTTGGCCACCTCTTTACTGTTCATAGAGGGCATATGGACTCTGGCTTCGGTCCAAGCCGTAGGATTATCCGGCTGATAGCCCAACCGGTTAAAGGCCAGATCAATCCAGTCTTGGATGTCTGCCTTGTCAAAACAACNANCGATTTTCACAAATCCTTGATTCAAAAATTGTTCTGCTTGTTCATCGCTTAACACGGTATAACTCATAGATTCTCCGATGATAATTGTAGAGATCCTTCACCGCCTTCAGGATGANAGGATCGGTTCTGTTATCATTAAAAGCAAAGTAAAGAATCTACCGAACTAAACTCCAAGCCAGCACCTTTACTGTTACAGGGAGATGTGCCGTTTGAAGACGGTAGACTTCGGATTACCGGACTATTCCCATCTCAAGGTGGGATTGTAACACAATCCNACCTTGCTCAAAAGGTCTATTGTCGGTCGCTGAACCACTCCAGGGCTAACCGCCCCAGAAAACGTAGGTTGGTATCTCAAAGAGAATGCCGATGATGCTCCAGCAACTGCCGAGGACAAAGTCGCCCAAAATCAGCCCCTGAAAAAAGGGGATGGTCTTTCGATAGGCACCGACACCACCGAATCTCAGAATCGACCACTTGAGGATAGTGCTGATGAAGAGGGGAAACCATAATCGGCCGATGATCCACCATCCACTAACAGCGTAACCGACGGGATGAAACGGCCACCACAGGAATTGGGAGCGAACGGCCAATAAAGCCGTGGTAAAGACGAAACCGATTCCCATAAATCCGAGATCCAGATAAGAGACCTCAGTTTGATGGGTCAGCCGGGAAGCCAAAATGGTGTAACCCTGTCGGGCGAACCAGGTGGTTCGGTAGAGTTTCGACTCCATTCCCAACTGGTANCCNACGTGTAAAATGGACCAAAAACAAGAGATTGCCCCCAGGACGGCAGCCACCATAATGGCGGCGATCAGTCGATGACTGGTTTCCTTCGTTCGACTGGCCAGTTTAAACCCTTCCAGTTGATGTGGCATTGGATGCGCGCGGTAAGATTCGCGATTCAACCAGAAGAGCAGCGTCATCACCGATAGGTTTTGCGAGCCAATCTGCCTGGAACCGAGAATTGTGGTCAGGATATGGTCGGGGCCGGCCCCGTACATGTCGTGGGCCGGTGGGCCCAGTTCGGCCCGGATTCGGGTAATGGCGATGGACAGAGCGAAATAGATAGCGAAGAACCAGAAGGCAAAGGCGTATGACATACCGGCCAGGCGGCAAAATCCAAGGATAGCAGACAAACCGATAATAATGCCTACTACGGCCTGGCCCGGTGACATCGGCTCTGCTTCGCCATCTGTGGTCCCGTCTCGTCCCAGACGCAAAATACTGGTGACGCCCTGCCGTAACACTCGCTGGAAATATTGGCGTCCACCCCAGGCAACGTAGAGCAGCAAAGCGATCCAAACGCCGCGAACTTGCGCCATAGGGTAGGGAAATCCCGGAAGTGATTGCAGACCCAACTGGCTACCTATGATCCGTTGAAACTGCCAAAAAAGGTAAAAGGCCCAATAGGAGACGGCTAGAGACAGCGGCATTAGAAAGCCCAGACCCATCACGAATGGGTAGAGGGTGATATTCATGGAGAAGATGGCGTTCCACGGTTTAGTCGTGGCGAACCGGTTGAGCGAAGCGACCCAAATGGGAATCGATGGCAGGGAGGGGTAGAGATGCGAAGCACCGTTGAGCAAGCTGATGCCGCCTGAAATGGCGAAACCGGCCCACAGCCGCCGGTTGGCCAACGGATTATTCCCTTTCTTGGCGGGAGAATTGTCGGTGATCGTCATATTATACGGCAGTTCAACAATAGGGTAGGCGAGTCGCTCATGCTCAATCCACTGTTTCCTTAATAGTACGTTGATGCAGAGCATGACCCAGATCAGCAAGATGACAAAAGCCGTCCAGCAGACGATTGGCACTAGCCAAACGGTTAGGTGTCTGGAGAGGTAAAAACTGGACTCGCCACTATAAAAGGGGGTTAAAATGCCGGTATCTTTGACCACCAACCAGTCCGGCAGATAGTGGCTGAACAGAGTAATCCACTCGTTTTCGTTGGTAGCGTACCAGGTTCCGCTACCCATCAGAGAGACCAAGCACTGCATCATATCGTAACCGCAGAGGGCGGTCGAAGTGCATAACATGGTATATATGGTCAGCAGTTCGCTCTGTCTCAGGGCGTTGTGGGACGAATACTGGGCCCACAACNGGTTACCGGCAACCAGGAGCAATAAAATGAAAATGACGTTAAACAACAGGGTCAGAATGGCGGGGAAATTCATCAGCCAGACCAGCGTCATCTGTATATGCCAGTAACTGTTTAGCGGAATCAGTAGTGCACCGATCAGTACTGACCGCCAACTAGCAAAAGATTGGTCATTCATATGACTCGAGTTTGACATGGCGAGACGGCCCTTATTACCGCCATAGGTTCATGNTGCAGCCACCCACTGGTAACAAGCGGAGGTAATGCTATTGTGGACAATTGGTATTTCTGATAGAATATGATTTATCTTAACAGAAAGAGGCTGTATGCGTAAACAAATTCTCAGTGGCCTTTCTGTNGATCAAATGTCAATTGAGCCAATATTTTTACATAAAGGGATAACATGAAACAGTATCGAGTTGCCATTTTAGGTTGTCGATCCCGTGGAACCTCCGCNGCTAGGGTCTACTACGCACATCCACGAACCCAGGTTGTNGGNTTGTGTGACTTACTCGAAGATCGGNTAAATNCGTTAGGNGACGAGCTTAATATTGACGCTCGATTTACCGACCTGGACGAGATGATCCGTCAGACCCAACCGGANNTCGTNGCTATACCAGTGGCGCCTGCTTTGCACGCGCCACTGGCCTTGCGGGTGCTGGAACACGGCGTCAACATCGAAATCGAAAAGCCGATGGGATTGGATTTAGAGGAAACGGATGCGGTGATGAATAAAGCGGCTGACAAAGGAGTTCAGGTAGCCGTGCATCATCAATGGCGGCTCAGTGCCTGGANCCANGCNATTAACCATGCTTACCAGGCGGGTCAGATNGGTGAGTTGCGCTACATCTACGCCAGTGGCAAGGGCTATTACGGTGGATTTGGCCTGATGGANATCGGCACNCATCTGCTAACCCATGTGATCAAGTTTGGCGGCGACTGCCGGAGCGTCACGGCNTACGCTACCACACGTGGTCGTCCGATTACCCCGCAAGATGTTTTACCCGCGCCGCGTGGCAACGGCATTATTGCCGGCGATCGGGTTAGCGCCTCCTTGCAGTTCGACAACGGTGTAACCGGCACGCTGTTGCAACACCAATTCGACAAAANNAACTTAGACGCCCATGTGGTNGAACTCTNTGGTACTGAAGGCCGCTTGATGTGGCATCCGCGTGGCGCTTGGCACCTGGCCAATCCCCATGTTCTTCCAGCTANCCGGGATGAGTGGCGGGNCTTGGAACCGATCTATCCGGACAGTTTCGAGCAGGCTTTGGAACAGATGCCGAATGGNGGGGGGTTGAACGAAGGCGATTACTGGTTTGNAGAAGAATACGTTAGCGCTCTGGACGAGGNNCGGGAACACGAATGCAGCGGTGTTGCCGGACGCCACGTGATCGAAATCATCATGGGCATTTTTGAGTCAGCAGCCTACGGCACACAAGTNGATCTGCCCCAAGCCAATCGGNTACACCCGTTGCTGCGCTGGCGAACAGAGAACGGGTTAANCCCGCCNGAGCCAATGCCAATGCCTGACGNCGAGTGGTTGGCNGAGGAAAACAGGCGNCTGGNTAGCTANCGGCTCTAGGTTTCGCCCCTTTGCAAAAGGAACNCCCTTAGTAAAGGGGNGAATGGTACAGGCCGAGAAACAGTANCTAGATACNGTTTCTTCGGCCGGATATATTCTGCTGGCGCNCTTTGATCGTCGGAGGAGAGCCTTACTGTAGGGGCAAAGCAAATTCCTCTACTTACTTTCTGAAGTCACATACCGAATTGTAGCTATTCTGCTCCATCTGGAGATGATGTGGTCTGCTTNGCCCGAATCCCGATTCAATAGATTAATTTTACCATCTAACTTCACTCAAATTATACAAGTGCATCGTAGGTGGTGATAAGTTCCATGAATAAGTAAGATTATTCGAAATGGCACTAGGATAGATTAAACGNAGCCCTCAGCCAAGCCCTNGCTGTAATNCCAGCAGGCGGTCGTGGCTCTCANCTCAAGCATCACACTGNTAATCNGNCGAAACCTACCGTTCCTATTGCTGGTAAATTCAGGACCATCGGTTTTTCCCCTCTCCAACNGCCTCAACTGTGGTATTCACCGTATCGNTGTGACCACGCAATACCNTTCACATATTNCCCCTTTGGCCGCCCGTCGTCGGTTCAAATAACCCCTGAAACCTGCCAGGCCATTAATCTGCTTCNCTTTGCCGTCACTGTACTCTGCCGCATGGTGTTTTACCCGGCCATGAACCTNGCCTTTAGCGGCNATGCCGGTGTCACTCGTCCAAGAATNGGAACAGNCGCTACTGCCAACTTCTANCCGTCGACAGATCCGGGGTAACAATGTCTTTAGCTTCTACATCCGGAACCACTTGGCCCACACCTGTCCGCCAGGGCAGAGAATGCCGAAGACTAGCCTGTGGGAAGTTCCTCTGCCAGGTTTGGTTGCACCAGTTTTTAGGCCGTGTCTCTTGTTCTTCCATTGTCCGCCTGAATAAGTCTCATCTCTTTCAACGGTGGCGGAAAAACGATGGGGTATATCTCTGTCTGGCAAGCCAGACAAGCATAGGGTTAAGGTGGGCAAGACTGGCTGGGCTTCAATCCCTGTTTCTTGGGCCATGGCAACCACAGGTAAGCCCGGCCAAAACCGGTGCCAAACCTGCCCCATTCTTGGCCTGATAAACGTAGAGGAAGTCTGCCCGGCATCCATTGGTAATGACAAACACGGCAAGGCACCTGTTCTGGTCGTACAGAGTACAATTTCTGGCCACCAGACGACCTTAAGCCTTTCAACCGCTTGGCCATAGGAGTAATCTAACAACATTAGTGCCTAAACTGCTACTTCACCTAAATAATTATCTCTCCACCGTATAATGTAGATATTCAGTATGATAATCATAATGATAAAATGACTTATCAGGATTATCTGGTTTTTACGGCGAAATGGTTGAAAAAATGTTATCAGGTAACATAAGCCTGATGGGAGATTTTGTCTAAACGTACCACTTGACAAGAATAAAAGCGGGCAACAGAGTGTTTGTGCTGATCTTACGATAATAGCTAAGGAGATCGGCTGGAAATATCACTCAACGGTTATCTGGAACGAGCAAAACATTTCGAGACGAACTGCATGGGGTTCTTGGGTGAGTGCGTCAGCACCTTTTATGTTATAGCGCCTGTAGAGATTATTGTTATTCTTTACAAAAAGGAGGAAAAAGGGAAGTGGGAGCCGGGGATCTGACATTAACTAGAGATGAATTTTTAGAGTGGACAAATGGTGTATGGAATTTTAACGGAGGGAGTAAAAAGCGGATTGGCCATCCCGCACCGTTTCCTGTTGAACTTTCTAGGAGGGGTATTAAACTATTCAGTTTTGTTGGTGATACAGTTTTCGATCTCTTTCTTGGCAGTGGGAGTCTGTTAATGGCTTGCGCTTAAAACAATAGGAAGGGGATAGGAGTTGAAATAGATGAAGGGTCTTGTGAATTGGCTAAAAAAGATTGATCGAAGAAAATACGCGGCTCCAATCGGGGTTATGACCAAGATAACAACAGCTAGGGATTGGGGCAAATCATTGATGCAAGAATTTAGGCAGTGAAACGATAAATCGCCACCCTGAATCGGTTCAGGTCGCTATTGCTGACGTGGTAACTGTCCTATAGTATCACCAATTTTCGAGACGCCTACCGCATCAACTGTTGAATTACCGGCAGACGCCAATCGTCAAGCGGTTGATCCCACTTTTCGTTGACCAGTCCCCACGTTTCCATCTCTGCGCTGTAGGGTTTTAAGCCGGTATTGAGTGGCCACCAGGCTCAACTCAGATCCCACTCCTGTATGTAACTACAGAGATTTTTCAGGAATGCCGGTTGATCTATCGGTCTCACTCCCATTTCACTGATCCATAGTGGAAATGGCTGGCCTGCTTCTGTAGGCAAATTTCCGTTTCCGTCGCCCTTTGGAATCGGCCCAAGGTCCCCCCACGCTACATCCAGGGCCTGGCACAATTCTTCGTAAGAGTGGTCTCCCAACGATCTTCCGTCGATACCTTGAAACCAGCTATAGACATGGGGCGAATATACCAACTGCTCCGGCCGGCTTAGGTCGATGGGCCGGGTGGCTACCTGTCGCAGATCGGCCGCATAATTAATTCCTTCTACCACGATTAGTAGGTCTGAATTTAGCGAGAGCAGATGATTGCCTGTTGCCTCCGCAAGCCCTAGGCCAATCGAAGTCGTCCCCCTGCCCCCAATTGGTCCGGCCCTGACCTCGTTGCGCAAATCGGCACCGACCACCTGCGGTATATGACGATAGCGTTGAATCAGGGGGGCCCAGTCCGAGATCCACTCATCCTCGGTTTGCCCAGGACTAAACCACAAGGCGTTGTTGTCGTAGTTACAGCACCAAGTACGGGTGGTGGTGTGATTGTTAGGGATAACAAGCAACCCTTCTTCAGCCAGAGCCTCTACCACAGCATCAAATACCTCCAGCGGGGATTTACCTAATAAGTGTGGGTTACCTGTCAGTCTATCTGTTGCGACCGGATCTGGCTGATGCAACATCTGGTTGGAAAATGGCAATCGTACACTGTTGGAGCCGATGGATTTAATCAGTGCCGCGATGCTTGACACACTATTGATGTCGAGTCCCATTACGATATTATCCGTATCACTGGCACCATACCAGTTCACCGACTGCAGGCGCAAACGATTGCCCATTTGATCAATAATATAGCCGTTAGCGGTTGTCAGAGGGCGTCCTGGCGACATTGGTCAATCCTGATCTTCTTTAGGTTTGCCGTCGATGTGGATTGGTTTTTGAGAGAAATTAAAGCGAGATTCAAGCCAGTTCAAAGCGTACTGCTGGTGCAGCTGTCCCAAATTATGGCCTGTTGTTTTATAAACGCGACACGCTTTCTTGCCTTTAATTTGATTGTAACTGACGAAGCAAGTGGCAGGTGGACAGACCGGATCTTGCAGGCCGACGGCCATCAGCATTTCAGCCTCAATCCTACAGGCTAGGTTGATGGTGTCAAAGTAACTCAAGGTCTTTAACAGGCCTGGCCAGTTACGGGTCTCCGGTTTCTCTGCCAACCACTGGTCGATTTCGTCCCATTGGGTCAACTGAAAGTAGCGTTGCCACGCACAAGAAGGGGACATCGGCAATGCAATATCGACTTTGCGGCCTAAGCGCCGCCACCACTAGGCTGAAGCCACGACCCTGGCTGGCCCCCCAGACCACGCCCTTTTCCGGGGCGACTTCCGGCCGTGAGAGCAGATAATCCATCGCTCGTAGAACGTCCATGTAAGCCCCACGGTAGAAATAGCTATTGGGCTGGTCCAGTAGCCTAGATCGGCATCAGGGGTGTCGTCTGAATTCCCATGTCCGCGAGGGTTGAAAGAGAAAGTGATCCAATCGAACGGCGCATTGAGTAGTGTCATCGTCTCGCCGTATCCGGGAACACGGAGGAGCGCCGGGTGTTTTCCCACCGACTTCGGCACCTCCAGCCATTCCTGGACGGTCTGGCTGTCCACACTGCACATCTCTACCAAATATACGTTGAATCTTTCATTTCCCATATTGGGTTGGCGTTCTGCTCGGTAGTTAGGCGATGTTTGCCTGAGTTGCGTTTCCGCTTTATGCCAAAAGGCATCGAAATCTGGCTGGCGAGTGAGTGGAGCCTAAATCAAATCGGGTTGGTATCCGATCATCATTTGGTCGGATACCACCTGCTGCTGATGTTGAAATTGGGATTCCATCCGGTAGAATCCGGCAGCCAGCCGGTCTGCCTCCAAGCTGTAGTCTTTCCGACTGCTTCCGGGGGGGTAGGGTGAACGGTAACCGTAGTCTCCTCCAGGAATTCGCCGGTATCTGTCGTCACTCGCCACATTAGTTGACCGGTTAGACTGTTGTCACTGTGGTTATCGATCAGCACAAAGGGTTGAATATGTTGTCCGTTCTCGAAGATACCGTTTGGTTGGTCAGTATCTATTTTAAGTGTAAACATAAGCGTCGCTCGATAGCTATCGGCCTATTTTTCATCTCATGTGGCAATGCGTCGATTTTCTTTCCGTCTCCCGACCAGCCGTTCAACCACATTGCGTTGACCATATCAGATCTGGTCAAACCCGGCCACCTCATCCGTAACACCCCGGCTCGATTTTTTCAGTCGGCCATGAGCGGCTGGCTCCCACCTCTTCCAAGCTCTTTTTGGATGGCCTGATTCTCATCGGCTTAGCCGCCAATAGCGACCGAATTCCGCTAGGCTTCCACCTGGCTGGATTCGTGCTGCTGGCTTGGGTGATGACAACAGTGATGGGCTAACCGGCCCCTTCACCAAGCAGATCGTTTTTGCGCCTAAAGCCTCGCCAGATTGCCCCCGTCCTAGTCTTTGAAGGCTTTCTTTACCACGGAGCCAAATGACGTCTACGTTTTTGGCCCCGGCGGCGGCTTTAGGCACTCGAACCAGGCGACCGTCGAGAGCCGCGAAAGTAAAATCGATCCGATCCATGTAGCGGGCTTGGGCGTCCAGGGCCTCCAGCAGCTGTTGTCACTAGCTCTTCTTTTTCCGGCCACGAAATCGATTGGCGGCGGTCTGGCAGGGAGCATAGCATTCTGCCAGGTCAGGCCACGGAGCGTCCGTGCCTAAGATGCAGAAGATGCCATGGAGCAATTGGCGGTGGCGGCGAGAGGAATTGACTGGTTTGTTTGGCCGTTGGGGAGGTGACAACGGTTCCATCAGGGCCAACTCTTCATCAGTCAAGTCGTAACGGGTCATGGCTAGTCTCTGCTTCGGATAGATTGTTTGAAGAAGAGCCTATCTCCAGCTTTCAACACAATTTTAAGCCATTATCGTACATTGCCTAGTAACGAGAGACGGTTTCCTCCCCTTTGGTCATCGCCTGTAACACCGCGGGTTGCCCCTCCTTGTTGGCAGCAATGGCCCGCTGGATAGTAACTGGCAGTTCGTCAGGCGTGTGTACCGTTTCGGTGTAAGCACCTAACCCGTCAGCAACTTTAGCATAATCTCCAGACAGCTTGTTGCTTGCCCAGTGTTTGGAAGCATAGGGCATGTATTTGTCGTAGTGCGTCATGATACCGTTGTTGAGAACGATGGTCAATATCGGAATCTCGGATCGGACGGCAGTTTCAATATCCAGGCCCGCCATGCCGAAAGCTGCGTCTCCCATGACGTTGATGACATGTTTCTCCGGTGCAGCCATTTTGGCACCCAACGCTAATCCTAAACCGTAACCCAATTGTGTTGACTTAACCTCATCCAATATAGCTATTTGGGCGTAGAGCAGGCTAGAAAGAGCACATCCGGTCGCGGGGAAAGCCTGCATCGTGGGTAGCGATGGTATTGGTCACGTCCACTGCTTTGGCTAGTTCCTTTAGAACTCTGTATTCGTTCATCGGAACCTCATTTGATTGAAGTAAGGGTCGCCATTCAGCTAACCACTCTTCCTTTACCTTCCTTATTTCCTCCACGACACTATTGATGTCGCCTCTTCCCTGCACGGCAACCTGTCTTTTCACTTCTTCAATCATCTGTCGCAACACCAGTTTGGCATCCCCGACAACTCCATAATCAATCCGATGATGTACGTTGAGGTCGTCAGTGCAGTCGGTAACCTGGGCCAGCGTAATGCCAGCAGGCATGCGCGGGCTATAACCACCGCTTAGGGTGGTTGCAACACCGAGAACAAAATCGGTTTTTCTAAGAAAGTGGCCTGCCATCTGTGTTCCCGTACTCCCAGCAGTTCCCAACGACAGGGGATGGTTTTCGGGGAATCCGCTTTTGCCCTGTAGCGTGGTCATGACCGGAATGTGAGTTAGCTCCGCAAACTCTACCAGTTCCTCAGTTGCCTCGGCGTATAAAATCCCCCTGCCTGCGCTGATGATTGGGCACGAGGCCTTGAGCGCAGCGGTGACTAGGTCGCGGACGTCATCGGCATCCCCACCAGACTTGCGTTGCTTTACTGGCGTATAGGTAAAGGCATCATCCGACAACTCCTGTCTCGTAACGTCTCCAGAAACCTCCAGAAGAACCGGTGCCAACCGGCCAGGTTTATCTGGTGCAGGCCATACGCATCAACTGGGGAATTCGGTCTGCCTGATTGATAAGCTCGGTCCACTTGGTAACGCCGCGATAGTGTCTATGCGAATCAAACCCCGGATGCATTCCTACACCAGATAAACCTGGCCCCCCAGGAAGCAGAAGCACCGGTACCGAATCAGCATAAGCTTGGGCTACTCCACCGAAAGCATTTTCGGCTCCTGGCCCAGCCTGCATCATGAAGACCCCGATAGTCTTTCCGCAGGTGATGCGACTGAACCCATCGGCCATATTCACGCCGACTCGCTCCTGCCGACAGATGATAGGTCTCAATCCCTCTTTAGCCGCCACGTCTATCAGTGAATGGTCGGAAAGCAAGCGAACCATCCGATGCCTTCCGCCTTGAGGATTTTAGCGATTGCTTGGTCACCTGTCATCATTATCTCCTCCTAATATTTGTTGTCTGACTTTCCTCTTGTAGTGAGATGAATTCTAATAGATCAAGGCCAAATTAACACCTTGTCTCTGTTGGGAAAATGACAACTTTTACTAATTGCGGGATTTTTCAATGGATACTAAAACTTTGACGATACATCCCGGAAGGTGAATTTTCTGGATGTAACCACATCCAGAACAGTTGTTATATTACTATCCGCTGTTTCTTTGAGTACTTTTTCCAACTCGCCTGGCTGCTCAATCCGATGCCCTTGACAACCCATGCTCTGGGCAATGCCAGCGAAGTTCACATCGGAAAACTCGGAAGCGATTTGTTTATCCCCCTGACCGCTGCGGACCCATCCCAGCGCGCTATTGTTGAAGATGACAACCGTAATAGGAATTTCTTCTTCGCAGGCAGTGATAAGTCCATTCATCGACATCGGAAAACCACCATCTCCACTCACCGCAACCACCCTGCGAGACGGAGACGCTAGTTTCGCCGCCAACGCTGCCGGGATAGCATACCCCATTCCACCTGTGGCCGCAGGAGAGACGAGGGTGCCAGCTTTCCGGGTTTGGAACCAATGGGTCATGAACAACCGATTTTCTCCCGCGTCGCAGGTTACGATAGCGTCATCATCAATGCCACTTCGAATTTCGCCGATAATACGCTGAGGTAGCAAAGGAATCTCGTCAGAGGTGAATTCAGTGTCATTGAAGAAACCATATTCTTCCCGTTTATTCAATAAGCGTGCTTTCCGGACGTTGAGAATCTCATCAGGAGGCGGTCCGATATCACGGATACAATCGCTCAGCTGAGACAACGCAACGGCGGCGTCTCCAATCACGACGTGATCACAGGGGAAAGTCCAGCCTGCATTTTTCGGTTCAATATCCAGCTGAATGAAATTCTGACGAATGGGGTCGAGAAACTGAGGATTTTGTCCGTCCGTATCATTCGGTGCGAGTTTGGACCCAATGATGAGAACCACGTCCGCCTGGGCAACTGTTCGGTTTGCCACTCGCTGACCGAAACTCCCGCATACACCAAGTGCTAAAGGATGATTTTCGGGGAAGATCCCTTTCCCTGCTGCTGTTGTCGCAACTGGGGTAGCGACTAACTCAGCCAATTCTTGCAATTGTGCGTATGCACCACTGACACGTACGCCATTGCCGGCGATGATGACAGGAGATTCTGCAGAGAGGATAGTTTGGGCCGCGGTGTCGACGAGCGTTGGATCAGCAGACGGAGGTGAGGTGGGCAGATAGGATTGGGTCGAATACAGTTTCGGTACGGAGTCTGGCCCTACACGACCACCGAGGGCGGCACTATGATAAAGCAAAGCGACAGGACCACGCTCTCCTGTCAGGGCGTGTTTGATGGCCAGTTGGGTGCATTGAACCGTTTCAGCCGGACCATGAGGGATGAAAGTCGCTTTAGTCACGCCACTAAAGACCGTTTGGGCATTCCAGGTCCGGTAATCACCTGTCCCAGACTGATAGGGGGCATGGTGGGAGAAAGGCGCTCCATCCGAGAGATCGGTCATAATCAACATCGGTGAACTCCCACAATAGGCCTCAAGCGTACCCAGCATGGCATTGGAAACCATGAAAGCCCCTTGTCCCATGGCTACAGCCGGTCTGCCTGTTAGCCGTCCATACACTTCAGACATAATACCAGCGAGCGTTTCTTGTCGAACGAGGACCGTCCGGATAGTGGATTGGTGATCGTATAGGGCATTGAAAATGCTGCCTGTTTGCCCCCCGGGAATGCCGAAGACCATATCGATGTTCGCCTCTTCGAGTACACGCAAAATCGCTTCTGGGATGGATACCTCCGAATTTAAAAGTAACTTTGCACTCATGAGTTGTTGCTCCTTACGCTGACCTTTTCCTACGGAAAGGCACGTTATCGATGATAAAACAAATTACGAATATAATTAACACTTTAGGTTATCTGTGGGGAATAAATGCCGCTACCTTCGCCAGCAAGTTTAAGAAAATGATCATGTAATCCTGCCCCGATCATAGTCGTGTTTCCAATGCCTGAGTGCATCAACCTACCACATGATTCCCCCGTCGCAGTTGATGTCCTAGCCTGTCATACTAGCTGAATCATCCAAGGCGAGAAACAAGGCTAGGGATGCTGCTTCTTCCGTTCCTGATCCCTTATCACCATAGCCTTCATCGGCACACCATCGACCCGCCAGAATCAGCTTTGGGTTCGACTGTCTGAATTTGTTGCGAAACTCCGCCTCATCAAAGGGCCTATTCATATATTCGGCCCTTCCCTGAGCCAGTTCGAGGCTTCTCTCCTCATGTCCACCCGGGCAAATGGCATTGACATTAATATTATAACGTCCAACATTTTGCTAACAAGTTTGTTGTTAGTCTCCAGGGGCAGCCTCCTTTCGAGCCTTGATTGCAACTTATCAAAGCTCGAAAGAACAGCGACGTTATTAACAACTATTATACTGGGAAGCGGCTTGCTTTTATATCAATCGTGGATCTCGTGTCAAGCCCAAAATGCCGCCACCTCCCCGGCCGAAATTTAACTGGACGCAAAGGTTACATCGCTATCTACGCTTCCTTCCATGCCTCATATTCTTTCATAAGTTCTTCATCTGGCGGATAGGCCTGATGCAGCGGATACCCCTGGTCGAGTTTTGCCCGGATAAATTCTTCTCGTAAATCGTGTTCAATACAGTGTTCAACCAAGGCTTTCACTTCTGTCGGTGGTATAACAACCAGACCATCTTCATCCCCTAAGAGCACATCGCCAGGTATGACAGGGACACCGCCAACTTGGATCGGCTGATTTACCCCCACAGACATCAACTCGCGATTAATACCAGCACCGTGTGATCCTCGACAATAGACCGGCAGATCCACAGCTTTAATCGCAGATAAGTCCCGCACGACGCCATCGGCCACGATGCCGGTGCCCCCACGATTCTGCACACGGCGAGTAAACATGTCGCCCACAACACCTGCGCCCATATTACCGCAGGCGTCAATTACCAGGATCTCATTCTTCTCAATCGACTCGATGGCATCCCGGTGTGGTCGGTCTGTAGCGGTACTGTATTGAATCTCGACCAGATCCTCCCTTTTGGGGATAAAGCGCAATGTCCGTGCCAGACCAACCATCACCTGTCCGGACTGTAAGGCCACCGGATGGATACCAATAGGATATACATTGGCAAAACCCTGGCTAAACAAATAGTGTGTTGCCGTCGGGACATTCACCTTTTGGAGTGACTGGAGCAAATCGGCGGAAATTTCAACATTGGGATTCTTCATATTCACCTCAGATAAAAAACCGACTACCATCGGTCAGTTCTAGGCCCATAATCAGTATATAAGTGGGCTGACGTCTGCAAATTGGCTGATGTATTCACCCCATGTGGTTAATGAAGCTCAACTTTGTAATTTTACGAACACGGTGGCTAAATTAAGCCCTTGATGGTTTCTCTGATCTGCGCACGTTGTGCTACACTCATCGGCTTTCCCGGTGGCCTTGGATTTCCACAGTCAACACTCAGGCGCGCGCTCAATGCCGCCTTGATCACTGAGTGAAAGCCACCACCCACACTCAGTGCTTCATAGGCAGCCGAACACTTCTCTTGTGCTGCTTGTGCTGTCTGTAGGTCACCGGCCTGATAAGCGTTCCAAAGTGCCACCCATAATTCAGGTAAAATGTTCAGTGGTCCATCCACACAACCACAGGCACCAACCGTCATGGCAGGCAACATCAACCGATGGTTACCGATAAAACAGGATAACCCCATCTGGGCAAAAGTCCGCACATTTGAAAAGGTTGATGCCGAATGCTTTAACCCTTTCAGTTGTGGCACGCGATCCTGAATCTTTTGCATCAGTCCCGGCGTAATTTCCACACCGGTTGCCCCGGGTAGATTGTAAACGAATAACGGTAGGTCTGCCGCACCTGCCACAACTCGGTAGTGCTCGGTAATCTCGTCCTCACCACGTCGATAAAAGAATGGAGGAACACAACAAATCGCATCCGCGCCAACCTTTCCCGCGTATTCGGCTAGTTTTGCCGCTCGCTCTGTTGTCACTGCCCCCACGTGCATAATCACTTTTGCCCGTCCCTGACATTCATCCACAATTGCCGAAGCAATCTGTTTATTCTCCTCATCGTTCAGCAACACACTCTCGCCCGTTCCTCCTGCTACCCAGAACCCGTGCACTCCCGCATCAATGTTGAATGCCACAATCTTTCGAAACACATCTTCATTAAACCGACCATTTTCGTCCATCGGCGTCGCAATTGCAGGCACCACACCCTCAAAATCACTCATATTGACCTCCGCTTTTATGAAAACAAGGATAAGAGTTAGTATATAGATATTGTCTCTTTCGCGCAAACATGCGCGTTATGCATTTTAATCATTAGGGCCTTCCGGCTTCCTCCAGTATTTTTCTATATTTATTCTACTCGAATATCCGGCTTTGTATCTGTTCCATATTCTTTAAACCTATCAGCCAAGCGATTGCCGTATTAATTACCTATGGGTAAAGTCCCAAAGCAGCTACTAAATGCGTGGCTTCTCCAATTGTTTCATCATCAGTTTTTCTGCGTTTCAATAGTCTCATTCCTATGATTATCGCGCCCGGCATATTTAGCCAGATCAAGGGGCACTCTCTTGACGTATTTCTCCTTCGGCCGCCCGTCGTCTGTTCAAATAACCCCGAAACCTGCCAGGCCATTAATCTGTTGCCCTCTGCTGTCACTGCAATCTGCCGCATGGTGTTTTGCCTGGCCACGAACCTAGCCTTTAGCGGCAAGGCCGGCGTCACTCGTCCCAGGATTGGAACAGACGCTATTGCCAACTTCTAGCCGTCGACAGATCCGGGGTAACAATGTCTTGGCTTCTACATCTGGAACTACTTGAGCCCACACCTGTCCGCCAGGGCAGAAAATGTCGCAGACCGGCCTCTGGAAAGTTCCTCTACCAGGTTTGGTTGCACCAGCTTTTAGGCGGTGTCTCTTGTTCTTCCATTGTCGGCTGAAATAAGTCTCATCTCTTTCAACGGTGGCGGAAAAAAGATGGGGTATATCTCTGCCTGGCAAGCCAGAGGAAGATAGGTTAAGGCGGGCATTTGGTTCAATCCCTGTTTCCTAGGCCATGGCAACACAGGTAAGCCCGGCCAAAACCGGTGCAACCAAACCTGACCCCGTTCTTGGCCTGATAAACGTAGGAAGCTTGCCCGGCATCCATTGGTAAAAACACGGCAAGGCACCTGTTCTCGTCGTACAAAGTACATTAAGCTTTTCAAACGCTTTGCCATAGGAGTAATCTAACAACATTAGTGGCTAAACTGCTACTTTACTCTACCTATAAGTCATCATCTGATAAGAGCAGCCTAAAAGTACTAAAAGGGAACAGCGTCTATTGAGTAAGAGCCATGATCTGACAGAGAATCGGGAGAGCCGTTAAAGGGCGTGGGGGTGGGGTTGGCAAGAAAATACAGATTATTTTTGCATTTCATGTTTTTAGGCATTGACAAAAAATGGCAACTATGTTAATCTTCTGCGAGTTTGGTGAAAGGTTCTCGTTCGTAATTGGAAGGAAGTTATGGCTGGACTGCTTAGCAGAAGCCAAAGGTTGCTGAGTGACTGAAGCGACCAAAGAAATAAAGACCCGTAGATTAGCTTTCCTTCAGATCTCACCTCTGAACACTATCGACAATTAACTCTTTACCTCGACCAGGCAAGGGTTATCCGTATATATAGAAGGTTACTCCTATGATCAATGCATTGTGGACTTCTGCGACGGGGATGCGTGCCCAGCAGTTTAATATCGACACAATTGCTAATAATTTAGCAAATGTTAATACTACCGGCTTCAAAAAAGCGCGAGTTGAGTTCCAAGACCTGTTATACCAGACAATCCGTACCCCTGGAGCGCAAAGTACGCAGGATACCATCATTCCCGTTGGCATCCAGCTAGGGCATGGGGTTAGACCTTCGGCAACACAACGGATGTTTTCGCTCGGGAACGTGGTCGAAACTAAAAATGTCTTCGATCTTAAACTAGATAGTCCCTACTCCTTCTTTAAAGTGGTAGATGATAAACAGAACTTCCTGTATACTCGTGATGGATCCTTTAAGTTAGATGATCAAGGACAACTTGTTACTTCAGATGGGTTTTCTTTAGATCCGGCCATTACGATTCCTGCTGAAAGTGCAGCTGAGATTACGATCGGCTCGGATGGCACAATTTCGGTTCGTGAAGATGGTCAGGCGGAACCTCAACAAGTTGGGCAAGTTACGATCTATCGGTTTGCTAATCCGTCCGGGTTGCAAAGTGTAGGACAGAACTTTTATCGAGCGACTGTTGCTTCTGGCGTTGAGCAGATCGATCAATTCGGTACAATGACCTCTGGCTTTCTTGAAATCTCGAACGTCGAAGTGGTCGAGGAAATGGTTCGTCTTATCACCGGGCAGCGTGCATATGAAGCTAATTCCCGTGCAATTATGGCCTCTGACGACATGCTATCAACGGCCAACTCAATTCGTCGTTAAGACTTCTCACGTAACCTCCGTCTCCGCTTAGGAGCTTTTGTATTGCTCAAATCTAAGGTCCTACGATTTTCTCTTTCCGTCTTTCTGTTTTTAGCCTTGTCTGCCCATGGTGTTGCTAATTCGGTGCAGTTGGTTTTGCACGAGAGGGTCGATGTCACAAACTCTCTTATCCGGTTAGGTGATGTTGTGGCGCAGATAGAAGGAAGACTCGAACCGAAACAATTGTCAGCCTTAAAAACTCTAAAGCTGAAACCTGCGCCTTTACCAGGCCGAGCCGGTATTGAAATCACCGCCAGGTCTCTCGGTATTTACCTGCGAGTTGGCCGTTCAGTCCTTAAAGAAGTTGGCTTAACTCCTGATCAGGTTAAGATCAATCCAGAGGCTAAAGTTACGGTTCATCGAAAAAGTTCGTCGGTAACTGCAGATCAATTGAAGCAGTTTGTGATACACCAAGTGACTCAGACCCTGACAGAACGGTTTCCGGCTGAATATCAGGTTGAAGTTAATCGACCTATTCGTAGCACAGAGTTCCCGTTCGGGAAAGTTGCTTTCTCGTTGAAACCGATACCTGCTGGCTTATTAGCAGGTTCGCTATACACTTACGTAGATATTTTGGTTGATGGGCAAAAACGAAAGACCGTTGCAGTCCCGCTAACCATCGAGATGAAAGCTCATATTATAACGGCAACGCATAACATCAAGAGGCATCAGTTGATGTCGGAAAGCGTACTTGCCCAGCAAGAAAGAACTATTACCGATTTGCGCCGGATCCCCTTGAAGCTATCAGAATTGTTAGGCCGTAGGGCAAAAAGCCGAATCCTTAAAGATTCGATTTTAGCTGGAGATGTCGTTGAGTCTATGCCCAAGATTTTAAACGGGAACGCTATTCTAATTACAGTTCAGATCAATGGGGTTAGTGTGCGAACGACGGGAAAAGCATTAGCTGACGGTCGCGTTGGAGACAAAATTAAGGTGGTAAATCAGGCTTCTCGGAAAACTGTTATTGGGACAGTAACCGAAGATGGAGAAATAGCGGTCAACCCGCAGCGGTAGGCGTGATAACAATATGAGTTCCAGACAGGTTCCTAACTGGACATGGATTCTCGTTTGGGTTGCTAGTTTCGGCCTAGGAGCAGCGTCGGCGCAGGTCTTGTACAGTGATGGCAAACTCGGCAGTGAACTTTATAGTGATCTTCTTAGTAATAAAGTCGGCGATTTGATTCAAGTAATAGTGGTGCAAAATGCACAAGCTAACCAGCAGATGCAATCAGCCAAGAACCGCAGTGCGGAACTGGATGCTAGCACAGAGATTCCTGCAGGTGGTGGTTTTTTAAGCCGGATTCCAACGGGGGCGGGATCGGCATCTCTCTCTGGTCAAACCCAAAAATCTGGAAGTCGTTCAACTTCGCGCCAAACCAGTTTTGTCGCCACGATAATGGCGACGATAGTTGAAGTACTCGATAACGGCAACTTGAGGATTGCAGGAAAACAGAAGACAGCTATCGATGATCAGGAGACAGAAATTTTTGTAGAAGGCATCGTTCGCCCGCTTGATATTGGGCCTGACAATAGCGTGGTTTCAACCTCTTTAGCCGAGGCACAAATTAGTTATGTCGCGCCAAAATCTGCTTTGCAAAAGCAAGGACCAATTGCGCGAATAATCACTTTCCCGTTCCGATTTATCGGGTCTATCTTAGGATTATTATTCTAGTAGATCGTATATTACATGAAGCCTATTACTAGCGTTATTTTATATCTATTCCTTGTTGTCGGCTCAGTACTGAGCGCTGATGCGGTAGAAGTGCGAATCAAGGATGTGACCACCATTCCAGAAATGAGTGCCAACCAGTTATGGGGGATGGGGATTGTGGTTGGCCTGCCCGGCACAGGTGATAGTACTCGGCTTGCTTTGGCACGGCAAGCGGTCACCAATATGTTGACTCGGATGGAAGGGTTGCGACTGAATCCTGACGGACTACAGGCTAGAAACATTGCAGCAGTGATGGTAACAGCCGAACTGCCACCTTTCGCAAAAGCTGGAGAGCAGATTGATACCATGGTCTCGTCGATGGGCGACGCAAAAACATTGAGTGGCGGGACGCTTTTATTTGCACGTCTTCAAGGTGCTGATGGTCAGGTTTATGCCACGGCCCAAGGTGTGGTGGCTTCCGTTGCGGCGCCGGGGCAACGAGAAGCCCCAATTGGGAAAATTCCAAAGGGCGGACTGGTGGTGACCAACCTTGAAACCAGTTTTGACAATTTGAAAACCTTGTCTCTACGATTGAACCATCCAGACTTTAGTACTGCTAGCACAATTTCCAAAAAGATTAATGAAACGCTCTGGGAAGGCATAGCAGAACCCACGGACCCAGGAACCGTTCAAGTTCAAATACCAGAAGGGTATAAGATGAGGTTGGTCAACTTCATTTCTATGCTAGGTGAATTGACGGTTGAACCTGACACGGTTGCTGCAGTTGTGGTGAATCAAAAAACAGGTGCGGTAGTGATAGGTGAAGGGGTTCGGATTTCAACCTTTGCCGTTTCAATCAGTACAGGCGTAGATGGAAGTAGTTTGAGTCTTAAAATTAATCGGTTGCCAAGTGGTGAAGCGACGCTAGATGATGTAGTTGCAGCCTTGCAGGCTGCTGGTACAACAGCGATGGAACTAGTTGAAGTCTTGAAATTGATGGAAAAAGCTGGGGCGTTACACGCCAAGCTAATCATTATGTAAGGATACAATACAGCAATGGATATTTTTCCCGTATTATTACAAGAGGTCAGTGAAGATACAATTAACAGGACTTCGACTGCCTCCGGTTTTGGGAAACCAAAAGCCCCAAAGTCAGGTTCAAAAATATCCGCTATTGCCGATTCGTCCAATGGTAATGGCAATAAGGTGCTTTCTACAGCGCTGAACCAAGCTTCGGTTCAGAAAGGTCAACTTTCTTCAACTTCCGAACACAGTCAGCTGGAGGTGGCAGCGCAAGAATTTGAATCGATTTTTGTGGCCCACCTGCTTTCGACTATGAGGGAGTCTGCGACACAGACCGATTTTCTAGGCGAAAACAGTACCAGTATGAAGATTTTCAATGGTATGCTCGATGAGAAGTACGCCATGGAGATCGCTAAAACAGGTCAACTGGGTCTAGCCGAAATGTTGATTCAGCAATTAGAAGGTTACCAAACTAAAGGCCTTGGAGATGCAGGTGCTGGCCCTGATCCAAATTTGGAAACGGTTGAAGGTTTAACGCAGCAGCTTGGTTTCAATATGGCAACCCTGAATTTACCCGCTCTTCTCTCCGAACTGAACATTGAGCAACTCGACGGTCTGGAGTTAGAAACTCTCGTACAACAGGTCGTTGAGCGATTCTCTCAGATTACTGGAGGTGAGGGAAACTTATCAAGTAAGTCGTTAGTAGAAATCACAGAAAATCTTACTAACTTGGGGAGTTCTGATTTGGTCGGGACCGGCTCCTCCGCGTTACCTGTGACGGTGGATGCGTCACAACCTCTTCAACCTGAATTGCAGATTTCGGTAGATTCAGAATCCGCACTTGATGCTTCGGTAGACACGGAAAGTTTTATTCCTGTTGCGACAGTTAGCAATGACGTAGTTTCGAGTTTAGACTATACGACCGCGTTAAACCCGGAAAGCGCATCGAGCATTGCGGTTGCCTCTCAAACGGATCTAAGACGGGAAGCTGAAAATTCTGTCGATGCTGAACTGTTCGACATAATGGAAGAGCCAGTTAGTCAAGCGATTCTTCAAAGCGAACGGATTATCGTTTTACCGTCAGCGGAGAATATGTCGCAGGCCAGTTTTGTAAGTTTAATGGCTAATGAGGCTTTGGAAGCCCCCCCTGAAAGTTTGAGTCAACTCCGTCAATTACAACTCAGCCTTCAGCAAGAAAACGCAGGAAATCAGCCACAAAACCAGCGAGGATTGCAGCTACAGCAGCGAATCCAAGTCCCTCAATTTGAGATGGGGCAAAGGATAGCAGAACCTGCCTCAACGACACAAAATATGGTACTCAGTTGGAATCAGATTCAAAGTATGGACACGGTCAGTTTGGCCAATATGCTAAGCGGGATTGATGGTGAAACTACATTACCAACGCGGATTTTGAGTGCCGATCAGGTGGTAATTCAAATTGCCAACAAACTTCAACCGCAATTGGGGAGAGGGTTTCAGCGAGCCATTATCGATTTAGAACCGCCTTCGTTGGGACGGGTTCATATCCGCTTACTATTTGAAGACAGTGCTTTGTCGGCCCAGATTCAGGTTCGGAATGGTATGGTGAGCGAAATTGTGAGAGGCAACCTCGCTCAGTTAAGAAATGTCTTATCTGAGCAAGGGATCCAAATAGATAATTTTCAGGTGACGACCAGCGATTCAGGGCAGCAAGGCAACCAATTCCGTGGCTGGGAACAAGATTTCGGATACCGTCAGTATCAAGGTTCTGACCAGTCGATGAGTCGTGATTCATTCTCTTCCCAAAGTGAAAGTGATTCGAGCAGTAGTTCCCAAATGGCCGGTCAAATATCTGACTTGTCAGTGGGAATTGACCATTTGGTTTAAAGGAGCAATAATAGATGGATAACGTTGGGCCAATCGGCAACTTAAGTGAACTGTTAGGTGATATAGAGGATCCGTTTGCAAAACGAGCGCCGAGTACAACGCTTGGGAAAGAGGCATTCCTTCTTTTGCTGACGACCCAATTGCAAAATCAAAATCCACTTGAACCGATGGATAACCAACAGTTCGTTGCCCAAATGGCGGAGTTCAGTGCATTAGAACAGCTGCAAAACCTGAACAAAAGTTTTGCAGCCGTTGCTTTATTGGAGGCCAGTACCCTAATCGGTAAAGAGATTGAAGCGGCAGAAGAGGGCACAACCGATCGTGTGATTTCGGGCGTTGTTTCGTCTGTTCGGTTGGTTGATGGCAAGACGATCCTACGGGTTGGCGACAGAGACGTTAGTGTGAACAATGTACAGAAGATCTCTCAGTAACCAGGTCACGTAATAATCAAACGAACTCGGCATGATTCAGCGAACAGAAAATATTACCGCTTCTATCCCGCAGGCGAAAAGCCTTAGAACTACCAAACAGGCTAGATCTGATCAAGCAGCAGCCTCCTTTAGGAGGACGCTTAAACAGCAGATTGGTGAGCGGAAAGGTATTAATTTCAGTGCACATGCTGAAGGTCGGTTAGTGGTTCGTCAGATAAACTTAAGCCGGCAAGATTTAATAAAAATAGAAAACGCAGTTGATCGGGCATCTCAAAAAGGAGCTAATGAGTCTCTGTTGCTGATGGACGATTTAGCGTTTATCGTCAGTGTGAAAAATCGAACTGTCATTACAGTGATCGATGGTCAGAATATGAAAGACAACGTTTTCACTAATATTGACAGCGCAATTATTGTATAGGAGAAAGTTGTGAGTTTTATCTCGGCAATTCAGGCAAGTGGATCTGGCCTGACAGCTGAACGGTTACGAATGGAAGTGATTTCCAATAATATTGCTAACGTCAATACGACACGAACGGAAACGGGCGAACCTTTTAGAAGGAAGTTTGTGGTCTTTATGCCACGCCCAGATTTGAAAGGGGTTCGTATTCCTAAGAACGGTATCCGTGAGGATCGCTCGTTGAGTAATCCGCTACAATTGCGATACGATCCAGGCCATCCGGATGCGGATGAAAATGGATATGTTCATATGCCAAACGTCAATATTGTTACTGAAATGGTTGACATGATATCTGCTACCCGCGCTTACGAAGCAAACATTCAAGCCATTAATGCGGCGAAAACAATGGCAAGTCAAGCGTTGAGTATTGGTAGGAATGTTTAGGTTTTATTTAGAGAGGAGAAAAAAATGATTGGTGCGTTATACTCAGGTTTGACAGGATTAAAAACCCATCAAACAAAGGTTAATATCATTGGTAATAATCTGGCGAACATCAATACAATTGGTTTCAAGAAGTCTCGTGTGCTCTTTCGCGAGGCTTTTGCCATGATGTTGAAAGGTGGTGTGGGAGCAACAGGACAAAGGGGCGGGATGAACCCTAACCAGGTTGGAGCTGGAGTACAACTCAGTTCGATCGATGTCAACCACAAGAACGGTAGCCCACAAATTACTGACGTGGCCACAGACCTGATGGTTCGTGGCAAGGGGATGTTTGTGCTGGGGGCGCCTGACTCAGCGACAGTTGATCCAAACGCCCGAGGTATCTCAGCTTCTACCAGTTCAATAAAGGTTTTTACTCGGGCAGGTAATTTTGGTATCGACCCCGCCGGCGATTTGATCTACCGACCCAACGGCTATCGGGTCCTGGGGTGGACTGCCGAGCCGTCAACCGGTGCAGTTGACCTCGGAAGTCCGATTAGCAGCATCAATTTCCCTTTTTCTAGGTCGATTGCCAACAAGACGTCAGCGGCCATGTTCGGCGGTAATCTCGACACCCGAGCGGGGTCAGTTGAATTAACCAACGCTGGTGGAACCGGGGTTCTCAACGCCTTTAAAGTTCTACCAGATGGCTCTTTAGATGGTGGCACGCATAAACTTATCGTCATCCAAAACCTTGACGGCACTTTTCAGGGTTTGTTGAATGGTGAAGGTGCAGCAGTTCCAATCCAGGCAGGTCAGACGGTCCAACTGGCTGATGCTGACGGCCAGCCGGTGTTAGAAGCAACTTTTGGGGATGATCTCGCAGCCGGTGTAGCCACGATGAACGCCTTTTCGTCGACATACACCACCACCATTGGCGTATATGATGCGGTGGGGCAGCAACATGTGGTAAAATTCGAGTTCACCAAGGACCTAACTCCGGATGTTAAAAACGCATGGAACTGGAAGGCCGTTGAGGCAACTCTAGCCACCCTGACAGTGGGTGAAGATAACGGAGGTTCGCTGGCGTTCAACGCCCAATCAGGTGCTTTGGTAACAGCGACACCACCTAGAACGCAAGTTTCGATTACCCCCGTGGGTGATGGCGCACCGCTGTTATTTAATGTCGATTTTAATGAGATAACACAATTTGCTTCCAAATCTGATGCCATAGTTACACAGCAAGACGGCGTAGGAGCAGGCTCATTAACCTCATTTAGTATCGGTCCCGATGGCCTGACTAACGGAGTTTTCTCCAATGGTATCAGTCGGATAATCGGGCAGCTCGCCATTGCTGACATTCCTAACCCGGAAGGTATGAACACGATTCAGGATTCGATGTTTGCTATCTCCCCCAATTCTGGTACTCCTACATATGTGGCGGCAGGTGGTCGTAACATGGGTGAAATCACCTCTGGTGCCTTAGAAATGTCAAATGTAGATCTGACGGAAGAATTTACCGATCTAATTACCACAGAGAGAGGCTTTCAGGCCAATTCACGGATCATTACCACCGCTGACAATATTCTGCAAGAAGCACTGGGGCTTAAGCGGTAATGGGCCGTAGATCTGAGAGAAGACAAGCAAAACTATGACACGAGGTTTATACATCGCCACCACGGGGATGTTGAATGAATTGAAACGCCAAGATGTGATTGCCAACAACTTGGCTAATGTCAATACTGTCGGTTATAAAAGGGATATTCCCGTTTCCAAGTCCTTTCCCAGTTTGTTGCTGAAGCGGCTCAATGATCCGAAACCGGTTGCGGGTGGTTTTGAGGTCGACCCAAGGCCAATTACAGGCCGGGTCGGCCTCGGTGTAAATCCAGATGTAACTGCTCACGATCTTGCTACCCCTGGTAGTTATCAGGAGACGGGCAATGTTCTGGATCTAGCTCTTTTCGGGAATGGGTTTTTCGTTATTCAAACGCCGTCTGGCGAGCGATATACTCGTAATGGCAACTTCGTCATAGATACCGAATCCCACCTCGTAACGCCTGACGGTTATCCGGTGTTGGGTAAAAATGGGCCGATTGAGGTCAGGAGATCTTCGGGTAGTGCGATCAACATTACTGAAGAGGGAGATGTAATCGTTAACAACGAGCTTGTTGATCAGTTGCAAGTTGTCGATTTTGCCAAGCCATACGAGTTGACCAAGATGGGGAATAGCATGTTTATCCCTACGGATCCAAATGCAATTCCACAGCAAGTACCGAATATCCGTGTTAAATCTGGTACACTTGAGATGTCTAATGTGAGTGTGATTAGTGAAATGGTGAATCTGATTACCGTGCAGCGTGCTTATCAGGCTAATCAGCGTGTAATTAAGTTCCATGACTCAGCCATAGGACGAGCGATTGAGAACCTGGGTAAGGTTTCAATCTAGGTAAAGTCGATCCCCGTATTGTCGATATTGCAGAAGGCTAGTCTGAAAAGACTCAGGTAGGAATTGTTTTGCAACCTTTACTTTTCGATCTGCTGGAGCTGTTACGCTATGAGCTTGAAAAATATTATGAGCTTTTGAAGATTTTGTATGCTGAGCGGAGTTTGTTGGTCGAACGAAAAGTAAGGGAACTTGAAGAGTTAATTAAGGAAGAAGAAGTAGCGATCCAGAAGATTCAGCGTATTGAGATTACGCGAGATGGGCTTCTGGCTGAATTGTCAACAGAATTGGAAATCGGCGACCAACCGCTGAATGCAACCACGCTCACCGAGTTGGCGGATGAACCGTTGAAGTCCGAATATAAACACCTCTTCGCACGCATTGAGCGTATCAAGAGAGAGTTCGAGTTCATCAATGACACCAATAAGCAGCTTTTACAAAGCGAACAGGAATATGTTTCCTTTTTGGTGGATGAAGTGATTAAAATTGACGAGCCGGGAGATACATATCAAGATGACGGGCATGTTCGAATACCACAAGGTAAGGGTATGTTCGATCATCGGATTTGAATAGGTAGTCGTCTCGGTTTTAAGGATTTAGAATGTCGACGCTCTTTAGTATTCTCGAAATGAGTCGCCGGTCGATGCAAACGCATCAGGCAGCGATTCAAACCAATCAACAAAACGTTTCCAACTCTGCAAATCGGGCGTATCATCGTCAGGTTCCAATAATTACGACTACCGGAAGTATTGAGGAGCGAGGGTTGTCGGGGCTTGGTCGAACGATCTATTTAGGAACAGGTAGTGTGCTGGCTCGCTTGGACCGTAAACGGGATTTGTTTATCGAAACGCAAATCCGTTATGCAGATCAGCGGCTCAATCGGCTGGAAGAAGAACAAAAAGGGATCCAGCAAATGGAAATTATTTTCAACTCCCTATCAGAATATAATTTTAACAACACGGTTTCTGAGTTCTTTAATGCTTGGGAGACGCTGGCTCAAGATCCAACAGACTCAGCCTTTCGTGCTGATCTTCGAACCAAAGCCCAAGCTGTAGTTGGGGATTTGCGCGGATTCTATACAGATCTGGAGGAATTGCAACCTACCTTCGCTAAAGACATTGAAATTCGAGTTGATCGGGTTAATTCTTTGCTACACCAACTCTCAATTATCCAGCAGGATATTTCTGGTCGTTCGGAACCGCTAGAAGCATCTAATCTGTTGGATCTACGTGATGAACTAGTAGGCGAAATTGCTCAACTGGTTGATGTTCGTGTTTTAGAGAAAGATAATGGAACTGTTATGCTCATGATAGACGGCAATCCGCTGATACAAGAAGCCGAAATCAGCGAATTACAAGTCAGACCTAAAAAACCGTTTGGTAACTCTATGGATACCTCGACAAGCGTGTCTGAGCAGTTAGTAGAGGTGGTTTTGACGCAGCCAGGTCAAACTCGTGAGATCACGATTCAGAGCGGAGCAATCGCAGGCTTATTGCGAATGCAGGATGAGGTCATTCCAGCAGCGTTGAATAATTTAGACCGGTTTGCTTACACGTTCGTCCGTCAGATCAACCGTGTTCACCAAGCTGGTCGTGGTCTAACCGGATCTAATGGCATGCCTTTCTTTCAGTTCAATTTACCGGATGCCGAGGCAACGGTTTCATATGGTACTGAAGAATCAGCACCGGCAGAAACTGACCCTCCAGCTCGGACGGCGTCAACCATACGTATGGCATCAGAGGTGGAGGGAAACCTAAATCTGATTGCGACAGCTACAGGAACGGCTAGAGGCGACAATCAAAACGCACTGGCGATGGTTTCACTTCAAAATCAACTCTTTTTTGAAGAGAAAACACTTAATTTTCTCGATTTCTACAATACTTCGGTTGCTTCGTTGGGTGGCCTTTCGGAAGAGAATGAACGACGAGTCAACACGACCCAGCTTGTGCGAGATCAACTAGAGGCCAGATGGCAAAGCATTTCGGGTGTATCATTAGATGAGGAACTAGTCAGTATGATGCAGTATCAAAGTATCTTTGAAGCTGCGGCACGGATGATGTCGACGGTTGACCAGATGACCGATACTGTTATTAATCGTATGGCACCAAGATAGTGTCGAGAGAGTATATCAAAAGTAGTTTCGTGGAAGGAGCAACCGAATGGCTAGGGTTACAAATGCCGGACAGGCCAATAGTCTAAAAAGCAAAATTAATACCGCCTTAGAAAACTTGGAAAAAGCCCAGATGCGGGTTTCTACAGGTCTTAGGATTCAGAAACCTGCGGATGACCCCGCTTTAGCAAATAAGGTTCTGGGTATTCGAGGCCACATTTCCCAGAACGAACAGTTTACGTCAAATGTCAATCATGCCGAGGCTCAGTTAAGTGTCGAAAATACGGTTTATCAGGACATTCAAAGTATACTGGGCCGAGCGCGCGACCTAGCCCAAATGGCTTTATCCGATACCAATCATCCCTCGGACTATAAATTTTATGCTGAAGAAATAAAGCAGTTGGTTGAATCTACACTTGAGACCGTTAATACGACATTTGAGGGCAAACCCTTGTTTGCCGGGAATAAAACGGACGGAACTGCTTTCGCAGCTGAACGGAGTGGTTCTACCGTCGCATCTCGTGAATTTACGTTTGCACGAGATGTGGCACACGACAAGGTTGAGATTTCACTTGATTTTGCGGAGAGCTTTGTAGAAGGCGATGACATTGTTCTACAACAAGGAGACAATAGCGAATCCCTAACGATCTCGGCCATTGAGCAGACCGCTGATGGTCTAGTCATTCAGTTTGCTAGAGATCTAACGAATAACTATTCTGCTGATTCTAGCCAACCGGCAACGCTTACCAAAAACGTACAGGATGGAGACCCCATTGTTGTTCCGTTGTTAAAGGATGCTGAAAGAAATGCTATCGTCTTACCTCTAGATCGGGCACAAGGGGCGCTGGAGTCTGGTGATCAGATTGTCGTTCAAGGAATGGGTGGCAAATCAGAAATCGTTATCGTAGATGCTGTCCAAACTGATCTAACTAATAATGAGGTTGTGGTTCTACTGCGAACGCCGCTCCAGGAGGCTTATTCAACTGAACAGGATGCCAGAGTTATCAAGCATAGTACGGTTGGTATAGGAGAAATTATCGGCATTCGTTACGAAGGGGATGATGGGGTTCATCTAGAACGTGTGGGTAAAAGCGCCTTTATGGAAATTGGGATGCCAGGAGATGTTGCCTTTCAGCGTGTGTTCGATCAATTGGTTGATTTACAAGGGGCTGTTAGCAACCGTGGAAAAGGTGCAATTGAAGAGCTATCACATGCCCTAGACAGTTCTATTGAGCATGTCACGATTCTTCAAACTCAATTGGGTGGAAAGTTGAATCGTGCCGATACATTACGAAACCGTCTCGGAGATAAGAAGTTAGCCTTGGAGCAATTTCTTGAAACCGTCGAACAGATTGATTATTCTGATGCGGTTGTGGAGTATCAAATACAACTCAATCTGCTAACCGCGATGCTTCAAACCGGAGCACGCACCATGTCACCTAGTCTATTTAATTTTATGTAATTTTGTCCGTCTAACTTCACAAGAATGAAGAAGGGAAGATATGAAGAAGTTCGACCGAACAGCGTCTGTTCACTGTTCTTTACCCCGCTGGGCTCGAAAGTTTGCTCGGTTACGTATTAGCCTGATATTTTGTATTCTTGGCACCTTATGTTTACCCCTCGTGTCGTGGGGCCTTATCACCGATATCAATGTTCAGCCGGTTACTTCGGATGAACTCGTAGATCCCGGCGACCTTCAGGCCGTTGTGGCAAACATTGCCCTTACAGATGATGGAGGGCAGGACGAGTGGTTCTTTCTGAAAGTTACCAACCTGAAGTTGGAAGAGCAAAATAAGGGAATTAGCGATGATGCTATCGCCACGGTAGCACTATACAAGGATGTAAATAAAGACGGCGTGCCAGACAGCGCAGAGTTTATTACCTCAGAGGTACTGGATGTTAACAGCAGAGCCCCTCTTAATTTGCAGATTGGGGGTGGCCGTGGGGAAATTGTTGGTAAACTAGGCGAAGAGGAAACAAGCAATTTTCTATTGGTCGTTGTGCTCAACCCAGGTAAAACAAAGCGCGGGAATCAGGTTGTCTTCTATCTTAGTAGCCATGCATTCTTTTTCCGTGAAGCAGACCGTGTCTCTGCTATCGAAGACCAGCGTCGAATCGACGGCCCGATGGTAAAAGGGATCGAATCGATCGTTGTCACCGCATTGAATGACGGGAAGCCGGTTTCCTTTAATAAAAAGGTTGCGCTGTCTGCGATCGAGATCCGTTCTGATATCGCTCAGAATATGGTCTCGATGACCCTTCAACTTGCTCCCCCATTTGTCCGTGAATCGGTTGAAAGTCTTTACCTTTACAAAGACGTGGAGCCGTTGCGCGAACTTGATGAGAATGACGGTACCCCAATCGCGGAAATAAAAACAGATTTAATTAGTCTTACCTTTGAACTAGATCGGCCTTTGCTTGGTGCAGAACCGGAAGGGTCTACTCAGAACGCTTTTTTGCTGGCAGCATTAACTAAAGTGGAAGGGAAAGCCAAGGAAGGGGATACAATTGGTATTATCCTCCAAAAAGGGACGAGCTTTACCTTTAGCAAATCGGTTCCTGCTGGTCCGACGGAAGATTTTAGTTCGACAGGACCTGTAATTACCATGTTACCGGAGAAACCGGTTCTCAAGATCCTATCCCCATTTAAAGTTCCAGCTGTCATCTTTGATGATAGTGGTCAAATCCAATTTAGTGCCAGTGGTCCAAACCCGGATGCGAGAATCACTCTCTATTATTCAGGCAAGGATGATTTTGAGTCCAAAGATATTGCCGGACTCAAGGCCAGGGTTGCAACTGAAGCTGATACCGATATTTTAGTCCCTGCAATACCGAGTGCAGATCCCTCTGCCTCTATCCCCATTGAATTGACTGTCGGCACCGACGAGACAATGGTAATCTGGGAAACCCGTACCATCCCAGAAGGTACCTATACGATTTATGGTATTATTGAGGATACCGATATTAGTTCGGAACTTGTCCGTGGCCCGGGTCACATTGAAGTGCGTCACGATGTTTCGATCAGCAATCTAACACCACAAAAAGACCTAGAAGTCACAGATGGGTCTCTTCTTATCCAATGGGAGGATAAGAAAAACCTCGGTGATGCCAGGATCAGCCTCTACTATAGTGATAAAAGCCTCTCGACCTTAGATCTCGTTACGCTGCGCGAAAACACTCAGTTTATTGTGGGCAACTTGAGCGAAGACGAAGACGAAAACTTGGGCCAATATAAGTGGAACTTCAGAGATCGAGATGTAGCTGAAAATGCAACTGGATATTATATTTATGTTATTATCAGCGATAAGGATCCTAGCAAGGCCAAAGAAGAAACAGAGGCTAAGGAGCAAGGCCTTCGCAGTCGTGGTCGATTGATTGTAAAATACCCACCGACGATCAAGCTAATTTCACCGATTCTACAAGGATCGCGGGCGGTAGAAGAGTACACGATTTCCTGGCACACCGAAGACATTGATAATAATAATATTCGGGTGAATTTGTACTATCATACACTTGAAGATGCCCCCAAAGCAGTTGTTGGTGAGGTCAGCGAAAACAGTGTGCAATCAGGTGTGATTATCCAGGACTATACGGTTTCTGCTGGTCTAGGAAAGTATTCGTGGGACATTGAATCTTTTGAACAAGCGAATGGTTTCGGCTTGAATGGTTCCTATTTCGTCTATGCCAAGGCTGTCGATGGAAGTGGTAATGAGACATATGGAAAAGCCGCCGGGAGTGTAACTGTTCGCAAAATCAATGTTCGACTACGCCCGGCTTCAATTGCTGCTGGGCCGGGAGAAGAGTTTGAAGTTCGTGTTCAGTTGAAAAGCCCAGATGTGAAAATTAAGGGAGCCAGTATTTATATGACCTTTGATGATAACTATCTGGAAATTAAGGATCCTGTTTTACCGTTTCGGCTACTCTCCTCATCAGAGGATAATGTCGCTAAATCATCATTGATATTTGACTTGGACGATGCTAAGGAAAATCAGCAAGAGGTGCTAGAAAACGATACCCACGATGATACGATTGAGGATAGTATGGCCAACGGAATAAGTGGGTTTCAATTAGATTATAGTATTGTCATTAAGAATAATGAAAAAGCAGCGAAAACGGATGTCTTCCGGACTCTGACGACAGTGATTTTTAAGGTTAAACAACATGATGGAACTCGGCCCGTTAATACGGCTGTATCATTCAATTTTGACGAAGCTGGGAGTAACCGAGGAACATCGATTGCAATTATCGACCCCTTAACCGGTGCCAGAGAAAACGTATCACCAATTGCGAATACTCCGGCATTAGCGATTCAGGTTTTGCCACATGGCAGCATTTCCGGAAAAGTCAAACTTGAAGGCCGGCGTGATAATTCGACAGAAGTTACCTTTGCTTTACGTGCTCCAGGAACAACGGAAGACCTAGAAGCCGTAAGCATTGCTAATGACGAAGATGAAGCGCTCCCGGGCATTCAAATTACGACCAAGTCTGATGGCTCATACACCATCCATGGGGTGCCCCAAGGAACTTGGGAACTGGTTGCAAAAGCGACCTCCTATCTTCGCGGACAGTACCAGCCGAAGGCTAATGCCTCGACTTTAGTTGTCATCCCCGGTGATAATTTGCTCGGTATTGATATTTACTCTAAAGAACAAGATAAATATCTCATCGGTGGCGATATTGATGGTGATAATCGAATTAATATTGGCGATATGAACCTGTTTATGCAAGCTTGGGGAACACAAGAGGGGCATGAGCAATTTAATGCGAACGCAGACTTGAATGATGATGGTAATATCAACTTGGCTGATTACGATATTGTCTTCAGTGATTTTGGTGGTTTAGGCGTTCCTCCAACCGGCGATGAGGCACCGCCACCTGCAGCCTCTCCGTCCATTGCAGTCCAAACGTTCCAAGTAGCAAATCCGGATATTCCACAGATTATTCAACAAGGAGAAACTGTCGAGGTTCAGGTTTTGGCCAGTGTGGTGAATATCAAAGGCTACTCTTTTGAGTTGATTTACGATCCGAGCATGTGGCAACTCGTTGGCAATCAGGCTCAAGAAGGTAGTATTTTGTCAGAAAATCCAGATCAAGCGGAAACTTTCTTTATCAGCAGATCATTCGAGGCTGAGAACGGTTTGAACCGTGTACTAGTTGCTAATATGATTGCCGGACGGAACGTAAGTGTCACAACAACAGCAGATCTTGCTTCATTCACATTTGTTAACCTTGCTGACGGTAACTCAGAGATTGAGTTAGACCATCTGATCGTTGTAGATGGTGATCGCAATATCTATTCTCACCCTGAAGGTAGCTGGATCAAGCAGGTTCAATCCTTAAAAATACCGCAAAAAACTGAATTAGTTCAGAATTATCCCAACCCGTTCAATCCTGAAACTTGGTTGCCTTACCGACTTAGCCAACAAGCGATGGTAGTTATCCGAATTTACGACGCCTCAGGTACGATCGTACGAACGCTCGATTTAGGAGTGATACCAGCCGGTGATTATACACACCGTACATATGCCGCATACTGGGATGGTCGTAATGCGTTCGGCGAACACGTTGCTAGTGGAGTCTACTTCTACGAACTTCAAACTGATCACCACACATCTTTGAAAAAGATGGTGATCTTGAAGTAACTTGCACCTATATAAGCACGTTCCTAGGCGGGTATGAACTTGGCTTCGCTTTTCACCTCCCCTTGGTTACTCCGCTATTTTCTACCGATTGTCTGCTATTGCTTTTTTCTAGGTAATCTGCCGATTGAGGCGGTCGCGAAAGTGAAAGCAATCTACAAATTGCTCGTTACCGATTATCGTGGTAATCGTTGGATTGACTATACCGCTGTTGATGCCTCCACCTATGTTATATATAACGGAGGAATAACTTTTATCAAGGATGTGCAAGTTCTCGCCCACTGGAGAGTGAAAAACGAAGGCTCTCTATATGGAAAATCTCTCACTAATATGAAGGCTTGGAGACCCAAACAACCCGAAGTTCAGGCTGCGCCTAACCCATCGGTTGCTTCTGTACCAAAGGCCATTTCCAGAAGTAACTCGGTTCAAATGTCCCAACAATTCGCTCCTGTGGTCGCTCTGCGGAACCACCAGCGGTTGGCATTAGCGAAATTAGCATCCCATCAGCAAGCCAAAGAGTTTTCAAAATTTGCGGATTCGAGAANCGTAGAGGTCTCTGACCTGCTAACTCCAGAGAAACGAGAAAAGCCCAGGTTGGCTCAAGTCCCNCCGNTAATGATTGAACCTATTCCAAAAAACAAAGTTCTCCGGGATAAAGAGAAAAAGATAACAGTGGTGGATAAAGAGCCAAGCCAAGAGGTTAACTTGGTCACCTTACCTGCGAGGCCAAAGCCAAAAACCAAGACCCGTAGAAGATCACAACGATTGAATAGTACAGTTTTGAGACGGGTTAATCGGTATAAAAACCTGATCCAATCCGCTGCTAAATATTATAATGTTGATCCCGAACTTTTATCTGCACTCGTTTATGTAGAATCCGGAGGAAATTACCAAGCAGTATCACCCAAAAAAGCAAGAGGCTTAACTCAACTGACGGCGGCAACAGCTAAAGAGTTAGGAGTTACAGATGTCTTTGATCCGAAACAAAACATTTTTGGTGGTGCTGAATATTTGAGGCAACAGTTGAAATCCTTTGGAAAAGTNTCTCTAGCACTCGCGGCCTATAATGCGGGACCGACACGGGTTAGGTCGCGGCGGAAACTCCCGTCAGAAACACAGCAATACGTCCAAAAAGTGTTGCGAGTCCAAAGCGAGTTGGAAGCCCAGTGAGAAGACAAGCGACCTATGCAATGTTGACAATCTTGGTGAATGTGGTTGCGCATAGTGCCAGCATTCANCTCCGTAGCATAGATAGTCTGAAAAATGAAATCATTGTTCAGCAAGGTGACTTAATAGATTTGGAAATCTTTGTTGATGTCGGTGAAATCCCAAGTGCTGGTGTTGAAACCTACTTGACATATGAACCGGGCAAACTACGCCTTGTTAACAAGGAAACCCCTTTTCAGCAAGGGAAATTCTATACAGGAACAATCGTTCTGAATAAGGCTGTCTCTCGAACAGAGGTCGGTTTTGCTGTTATCTCTAATGCTGCTCCATATCCAAAAGGGAGNGGAACTATCGCCAAAATCCAGTTCATTGGTCGAGGCGCGGGGGAAACAAAAATTACCTTTAATCGAGATCCTCAAACACATTGGAAGCAAGGCCGGTACACTTTATTTACGCAATTCAAAGATGGAAAACCTCGTCTACGTTCGTTCAAAGATTTGGTTGATGCAAATATTGAGATTAAGAACACGTTGGTTAAAATAGACCGGTATGAACTCCAGCGGTTTGTATCTGAAAATCCGGGCAAAAACATTCCCTTGGACAAGTTTGTGGTTGCATCTGGAACAGAAGGAAGACCTAGGCTTAATTGGGTTTTAAATGCGGAAGATGGGAAAGGTCGGCCAAGAAAAGTTGAGTTGAATGCAGCTAATCAGCTTATCGTTGGTAATCTGTTACCACGGTCTAAAGGGGAAGTTATTAAAGCAGATCTTCGTGTTTCGCTCAAAGTCGGCGATTCTTTGGCAATCGATACGGCAACTTTATGGCTGGATAATAAAGGTATCCCTGTTCTCATTCGGTTTCCCGAAGTTCGCTTCCGCGCCGGCTCAGAGGAAATTTTGTTACTCGATAACTTTGTAAAAGACAGAGATCATAAAAATGCTGAATTACAATGGACAATCGAAGGGATGCCTACGGCACTGGTGGTCGGTGGGGTTAGTGTTAATCGCTTAGATCGCTCCAAAGGTGCCATAGACAATCCACCTCGCTTGACTTTTAGATCTTTAAATCCGGTTGCTAGCGAACAAAAGTTCAAGATGCATGTCACGGTGACGGATCCCGACGAAAATTTCGACCGGGGGGAGTTGGAGGTTATCGTTGAGCCGTTGCCTTTTGTGAAACTAGATCTGACATTGCCTAATACGATTTCTTTGATTAAAAATGAAGAGCATCACATAGATCTGAGCCGCTATCTTGATATCGAGCCCCGTGAGGTTTTCGATGAAATTGTTTGGGAAGCGTTACCTTCTGAACATATCGAAGTCATCATCAAAAATCGAATCTTGACACTGAGACCGCAAAGAGATTGGGTAGGCACAGCGGAAAAGATAAAGATTGTGGCAAAGTTTGAAGATAAAAAGGTAGATGAAGCCTCGATGACAGTCTCAATTTTCGATTTGCCGGAAGGGGTCACAAAGACCTTTCCCGTGATACTAGTAAGAAATCCGATCATCCGTACCGAGTTTAAAATTGTCTCAGTGTTGGATAATGTTGCTGATCTGACTGTTGGCCTAATCTTTCCTGAATCTCCTGACTTGAAGCCGAAGACCTTGATGATGAGAAAAATTGCCCAATCCCGAAATGTATGGCTCGTTAACTACGAATTGGAAAAATTGCCCGTAGGTGGTGTGAAAATTGTAGCCAGTGTCATCGGAAGAGACAATCTAAACCAAAATATTACCCCTTCGGCTGGAACATTTACCTTAAAATGAATCGTTCTTTCCTCCTCAATTTTACCTGCTATCTCTTTTTAGGTTTCTTAATACTTGGGATATGGAGTTGTGCCGACCGAGAATACAACAATTTAGTACAAGAAGATGTAATTATCGTTGACAAAACGATAGATCTCAAAAAAGCGGGGAAAAAACTCTCAGAAGGCAAGGTCGATGATGCACTGGGTATATTCAATGCGATCTTAAAGGATGATGAGTCTAATGTAGATGCTAACGTAGGTTTGGCTGGCATCTACCTGTCAAAAAACCAATTTTCAGAGTCGATAAAGTACGGAAATAAAGCCTTAGAAGAAGCTAGTGCAGAGTATACGGCTACTTTCAATCCGAAAGTCAGCAAACGACATATTCACCTAATTCTAGCTCAGGCTTACTTCTATACTGGTGATTTTAACAAATCAAATGATCAAATCCGTCAAGTAGTGAGTCGCAACGTGAATTTGCAACCGGATGCACTTGCGAAGGAATTACAGCGACTCGCACGATAAAATGAAGCTAACACCAACTTTCGGACTTATTCAGGAAGCGCATACAACGGATTCCTCCGTTTTAGCATTTAAGACAGGATTGAAAGTTGGGGATTTAATCAAGGGACGAGTGGTTCGTGTACTCGATCAAAACCGATCCATCGTAAATTTTAAGGGATATCGACTAATTACAGAGATGGATTCGTCTCTTACTCGCGGGCAAGAAGTTCAAGCTAGAGTTATTTCTCTAGGTGAGCAAATCGGGATGCGTTTTATGCCACTAACGCATGAAGCGTCTCGGTTCAGCGATCAGATCGTAACGTTGTTAACCGAGGCTGATCTTCCGGTCAATCTGCAGACATATAACCTGGCCCAAATGCTACAACAGAACCAGCTTCCCGTAACAGCAGAAACCCTCAACAGTTTTATGCAATATGTTGGGCAACTCAATCCATCGCCTGATTCTCATCAAGGGGTAGCTTTAGCTGGTTGGCTACTAAATTTACCGCCCAATTCGCATCTATATCTGGCTTTGCAGACGATCTACGATCGTCGACATAAGCTAATCGATAGTTTGCAAAAATTGCGGAGTACATTGGTCAACCTAACGCAAAATCCGGTTGAAGATATCGATGATAAATTGGTGCAACAAATACTAAATCAGTCTCAGCCACTCGATTTTTCTGCTTCGGATCTAGCTAACCGGATCTCCAAATTCGTGAATGAGATCGGACTGAACTACGAAGGAGGATTACTTGTTGCCAGTAGAAACTCTGAGTTATTACAGAAAATTTTACAGCAACAGACTCTAAAGCAAAGCCTTCTTCATTTTCGAATCCAGATTTCCCAGTCAGATCAAATACCAGCTGATTCGACCGCTCGCATTCTTGAAGTAGTTACCTCAGTACTGACTCAAATTGACGTCTTAGAATTGACGATGAATCAGTATTTAGCAGGACGAAGTCAGGTCTATTTTCAAATTCCCTACCGGATAGGTGAGAAGGAAACATCTGCTGAGGTTCTTGGATATAGCCCAGAAGAAGATGTGGGGTTAAATCCAGAGAATATGCGTCTAGAGATGTTGATTGAAACGGAGAATCTAGGACGATTGAAGTTCGATTTGCGTATCCTTCAACGCCAAATGAACTGTACAATTCTAGCTGAAAAGCAGGAGTATAGTGATTTTATTAGCGACGAGAAAATTGTCTTGCTTGAAAGGATACAGGCCTTGCGTTACAACCTGAAAGATGTTGCATTAAAAGTCGCGGACCGAAGTGAGTTCCAAATCCAAGTTGTTCCAAATATTTCAGAATTGACAGGAGATATGGGACGTATTGATGTCAGTGCCTAGTCGGCTGAAAGGTAAAGATAATAGCAAAGAATCCAGCTCACAAAAAAGACAGAAGGCCGTTGCCGTCCGCTACCAGCCAGAATTCGATCCCGCGCCAAAAATTGTTGCGGGTGGAGAGGGCGAAATTGCGAAGCGAATCATTGAATTGGCAACGCAACACAACGTGCCAATTTATGAACAGCCTGATGTTGTTGAAGCTCTAGCTAAACTTGAAGTCGGAACAGAGATTCCTCCTGAATTCTATCAGGTAGTTGCTGAAATCTTAGCTTTTATCTATTCAATTGATCGGAAATGGGAAAATCGTAGCAATTAGTGAAGTTAGTCTACATGAAAGTTAAAAATAGGAACTGTGCCTTTATCATTTTCCACCTTGTGGTCTTGGTCACATTGTTATCGAATCTTCGAGCAGATGATTACGGTTATCTTTACATTGAAGTTGATCCAGCAGATTCTCAAATCCAGATTGACGAGAACCTGAAACGCGCGCAAAAGCAACAACCTCGACCTATCCAGAGTCGCCAATTACTTGATGAGGTACCAACGGTAGGTGATCCGGTGCCACTCGTCCTTCCGGCCAGTGAGGGCAATGACCAAATTTCGATTCGAACTACTGCAGACTTCGCGGTTGGCAATCGGATACGGATTTTGCAACAAGCTCGTGCCGGTTCGCCTCGTCGATATAGTGATCACACAGTGATTCGAATTGGTAAAGTGAATTTGATACCAACGTTGTTTATTCGNCCGTCACTAGCGTTTAATTTTCAGGTCGGTCGTCGGGGAGAAGTCAGTGACCCGGGGACGGCTCGTGTGTTCAAAATCCAACCACCAAGTACAGGGCGTGTTATTGCGGTTCCGGTTGTTCCTCCTGCGAATTTAGTGGGAGTTGCCAAGGCTGTTAGCTCACGACTGGTAAAAGATGTTCGTTCAGGTGAGAATGAATTATATGTGGCATCAATTCTGGGGTTTGATCCTGGAGATATTATTACGGTTAAACAAGAGATTGGGACTAATATTTTTATTGAGAAACCACTTCCAGAAATTGAGTCAGTTACAGAACTCGGCAACAAAATCGTTTTAAAAGAGCCGATGCGAAACAATTACTTATTGCGCGATGGTAAAGTGACGATCTATCACAGCCTCAAAATTGAATGGCGAGTCGACTTTCCGAAGGAAAGTCACATTCTAATTCAAGAGATTGATCATACCGGTTTTTCTCTTGGCTTGTTAAAGGACGCGCAGCCGGGAGACCTAGAGTTGTTCGTATCGTCAACCTTTGAACTTGGACCAGGTGATGTTATCAGCATTGAGGAAGGTGTGAAACGAGAAGACCCACTTCCAGAAATCGAATCTGTTTCTTACCAGATTAACAAGATTACGCTGAAATACCCGCTGAAAAACACCTATGCCAAAGGAAAAACGAAACTTTTCCGGATCAAAATCAGTGAAGTGGCCGAAGTACAGGAACCACAACTCGTACAAAGTTCTCGTGGGGAGAAACAAACTCGGCTAATCCTTAAAGATAGCCTGAGGCGTAGTTTCTCAAATGCGGCCCAAGTGTACCGCTTGAGCAAGATTACAATTTCAAAGTCGTTTTATCTACCGGAGCAAAGAATTGCGCTCATCCAAGCAGGAGAAGTTACAAAATTCCCTCCATTATCTCTGAAGCGAGGTCGTGGTAGCATTACAATTCTATCAGATCCGGCAAATGCAGTTATTAAAATTGAACCACAGTTTACTGATTCCTCNACTGAACTTGAAAAGCTAGCNACTCCTCCTGTTCTATTGATTCGCGATGCNCAGGTAGGCAGCAGCCATCTAATTCTCAAAACAATCCGTATCTTCGAGATCGGAAACAAGATTTGGGTCCAATCTCGGGGTTCCGATGGATTGGTGGATGTACGATCTGATCATAAGATTACAGGGATCGAGAGCGTTCAAGACAGGCTAGTTCCGCCAGTCTTAATCGCGACACAGGNAAGTAAGGGAAGTGCTCAACTCTTGGTTAACTCAGATGCGACACTGTTTGCTGGAGATCAGGTTATCCTGCAACGCCAAGACGAAAATGGACAGATCAGCGAGCAAACCGACCATGAAATTGTCCAAACTGAAATCGTCGAAGACGGGCTACANGTTACTATCACCCCGGTGATTGGTAGCCAGATCCAAGCTGAAAGTGCCAGTATTCAGGTCAAGCCCGGATTCATGCGGGCTCTGACCATTTCTCCGCCCTTATCAGAGACTTTTCTTGTTGGCCGTTCAGAGGTTCTAGAAAAACCTTATCTTACACCAACTACAATTCGAGATATCCCCGCAGGAGAATATCAATTAAAAATTGACACCGGCAAGTACATGATTGAAGAAACGCCGGTAACCATCGAAGCCGATGTCGAGACACAAGTAAAAGAATTTGAAATTCTCCAACATGTTACCGGAGATCTGCTCACATCTTTACGACAAAAGGGAATTCAATGGTCCAGCAACCTAAAAGTCAAAACAATTACCCCCTCAGATCATTGGTCGGTTAAAGATTTAGATAGTGGCAGAGATTATTCGCTTCACCGACTCGGAGACGATAAAATTCGAGTTTCTCCGATCACCGTACTCGTAGGGCAAACAACCTTTGTTAACCGTAATCTGAGGGTAGATCAAAAAGCTCCTATCATCCACAAATTTGAAATTAACGATAGATTGCCCACAACTAAATCTCCGCGGATCAAACTTACCTTNTCTGTAACTGATACCAGTGGCGTTTATCAAATGGCAATCTCGAATACAGGGGAATTTGAGGAATGGCAACCTTATACACCTACGCTGGAGTGGCAAGTTGAGTCTGCTCCCGGCACCAAAGAAATACACGCCAAATTCAAAGATCGCGCTGGTAACGAAAGTCCAGTTGAGGTTAGAAAGATAGGCTTAAATTCGCCGTTAAGCATGATCTATATTCCTGATACCAAGATTCCCTTTATGATGGGGAATGAAAATGGCGCGCCAGACGAGAAACCCGAACATTTGGTCACCCTGTCTTCCTATTATATCGATCAATATGAAGTTACAAATGCCGAGTATAAGGATTTTGTCGATGCAACTGATCATCCGCCCCCCAGTCACTGGGATGGCTTACAATACCCGAAAGGTATGGCCAGATTCCCCGTTGCCAATGTAAGTTGGGAAGATGCAAATGCCTATGCCAAATGGGTTGGGAAGCGGTTACCCACAGAGGCTGAATGGGAGCGTGCCGCATTAGGTGGGTCCTCGGGGATGAAAATTCGTCCAAAGTGGGCATGGGGGAATCGATGGAACGGGCTTATCACTAACTTGGTCAGTATTGAAACAGGGGCAGGTCTAGCACCGGTTGATCGTTTCCCTAATGGCCGAACACAAAATGGCATCTATAATATGTGCGGTAATGCTTGGGAGTGGGTTTCTGACTGGTATGATCCAATCTATTATGCCAAAAGTGGGATTTCGTCTAACCCAGAAGGGCCATCCGAAAGCACGAGGCAAAAGGTTGTTCGTGGCGGTATTGCGGTCGGCGAGGACGGCTCAATGACTGCAATCACCAACAGAGAAAAAGCAGCGGCGGAGATAGGTTATCCTGGTATCGGCTTCCGTTGTGTTCGATCTATTGAATAATCTAATAATGAGGGTTAAGTTGAAGTATACGTTTTATTGCCTATTGTTAGCCTCAGGGTTTGCTTTCGCTATTGAAGATTGGGATCAAGGTTACGTCTTACTTGTCGAAAAAAACTTTGTTTATATTGATCTTGGTAAAAATCGCGATTTAGAAGAAGAGCATATCTGCTACGTGTATGAAAACCAGGAAGTTCTTGAACATAGTTTGACTCCAGTTGCCCGACTTGAAGTCTTGGAGGTTTATGATTTTGGTGCGCTAACAATAGTTAAAGAAGTAGATCCCGGCAAATCAGTTCATTGGGCCGATTTGGTTTCAGTTCAACAGGTAGTTCCAACTGCAGACGGTATTGNCGTCTCAAACCAACCGATGCCAGATCTCTTCGGAAGTTCAGATTATGTCCGTCCACGTCGACGCAAATCTAAACCTTTCGCCTGGACGTTGTTGACAATGGGTACGGCTTTAGGAATTGGAACCTATTATTCTGATCAGTACGCTGACGATTCGTTCGAAATGTACAATCAAGCACAAACAACAGCTAAAGCGGATCATTTTAAATCCCGGACNCAACAATTGGATCGGCAAACTAAAATCCTANCAGGTACAGCAATTGTCGGCGTAGCAACAGGTGCCATTTTATTTTTAATTCGAGATCGAGAAGACAGACCGTCAGTGCNAACCTCTTTTCGGCATGGCGGCGACGGTCTTTCTACCCGGGTAAGACTTAGTTGGTAAGACTCATGCAAAAGAACATCACTCAAACTTGGATTGTTGTNGGTAGTATTCTGTTGTCAGTAATCATCACTTATGCTGANAATCACNCTGAAAGCACGGNAAAGAAAAATCTAGAAGGAAGTGTATCGGCTGAACTGGAAGATGGTCGAATTTCGAGTGTTAATTCCCGCCGCATCAATATCAATTTGGGGCGAGAAGACGGCGTGAAGCGTGGGATGACACTAGAGATCTACCGATCTAAGACCTTGTACGACGCTAATACCAACCAGACACAAACCATCAAAGAACCTCTAGGGATTGGCTTGGTGGTAGATGTTGGCCTACATNACTCAATCCTTTATCTCTCGAATTTTGAAGTGAAAACGACCAACCGGGACAAGATGAGTCCACCGTTGATCGATATTGGAACGAATATTCGTTTGGTGCGTATTCCGGCTAACAATGCGCTGGCATTAGGCAGGCACTCAATCCTCGTTCGAAAGTTTGAAGGCACCGGATCGGACATCGAAGAACGATTAGCTGAAGCAGAAACAGATCAACTGGCAGCCTCAATTGATAACGGACCTCAAGTGCCTTTCAAAAGCGATCAGGAAATTGAATTGATTGATCCAGAAGACAACAAAATTTATGTTGTCTTTGGCAAAAATGCGGCTGAGGGAATTGCTTCTTTCAAATTGATCTATAAAATCGATAAAGAAATTGTGATTATCCCTGGTATCGAAAGTAAGCCTCTCCCGGTAGTTGAAATTTACGACCGGGTCAAAAGGCCTCCTCAGGACTTGATCGAAAGACTGCAACAAATCCCGTTAGGCGAAGCCATAATTGCCGGGATCAAAGACGATGTAGTACAACTAACGGGTATCAGCCGGAAAATAGTTGAGAGTGGAGATCAACTGACCCTGATCAAAATACCAAAGGAGATTATTCACCCTGTAACCAATGAGGTGATTATTCTAGGGGTTAAGCGGCAAGCTAAGGGATTGGTTTCTGTAGTGAGTGATAATTTAATACAACTAAATGTTCCGGTGGAGTCAATAAAAGGATTTTTCACTGACGACACGGTCAGTGTCATCAAAGAGTGAAACTAATTTAAATCTTCTGGCAGATGGCTTCTGGTCTTCGGATTACGAGANGCCTCTGCATCGCCCGGCTGGTTGATACCGGCCCTCCCTCCAGTAGCGATTCTGGTGNCCGGCTGACTAGGGTTACGTTCCCAAATCCTCCCCTTTAACCCGATTTTGACACAGGAAATAGACTATTTTCAATAGCCACCCACCCAAATAGTATNTGGTCGACAGNTTGTGGCGNCTCACTCCGGAGAAAAAACGGCTGCTTGGTCTCTAAGAAGACGGTCATCTAAACAACAGGGGCAAAGACCCTTGGGGCTGGTAGGCTGGATCCTAGCAATTTTGAAGACTGATCTCTTCCAACCAGTGGCCACATACGGTTTGGCTCAGGCCCCCAAACTTGAAGGAAAATCCTACCGTTGAAACTCCGTATTAAATCAGGCTCAGGAAATCTATTTTCGGGTGGAGGCCGGACGGAACTCAACACTACCTACCGTGGACGCCACTGACATCAACTTTGGAGAGAAAGAGTGAATTCTGGTGCGCAGAGGGGAAAATACCAGTTCGATCAGATTTTGGCCGACCTTAATTTCGGTCATCTCTCGGGCACAAGCGTAGTTGGTAATTTCACTGCACTTTTGCCGTCTGGTGTATTCGTTATCTGGGTCCAGTTCTGATAGTTGATTAACACCGNTGGTTGGCGTTGCCGGATTAGTTGCGGTAGGNGCTCTCCTTGTAAGTCAGCCGTAATGTACTTGTCGGCATCGACCTCACCATATCCCGTCCAGGATCCGGTCCAATCCCCGGTAGAAGCGGTGATTTCACCGACAGCCTGTCCGGTCCTTTATCAGCGTACCAAGCAGGGATTCCGACCTGGCGATCCATTGAAATCCGTTTGAAAAAGTAAAGGGTAGGGTTTCCTGTTATCTCCCGAATTTCCTCACCAGCNACCCTGGCGTAAAAGGGCAAGGTTCAGCCACCAAAACCGCCGGGAGAAGNTACCCCTTCAACAAAAAAAACAAGTTTAGCCGCATTTGGCAAGCCGTTTTAATATAAGAAACCATCAGTTCTGACTGATTCTCCGGCAAGATTGACCATTCATACTGTTCCAAAATTTGCGGTTCAACGGGTTTCAGTGTTTCCGGATCGACCACACAGGTGTGGATAATCACCTCCGGCGTAATATCGAAAGCGGGTACAATCAGTTGGTGGTCATCCTTATTAATCAACTTTCCTGTTGGGCTTGGCTAAAGAGTGGTAACCTCTGGTCAACCCTTCCAATACCAGCAGCAGGAAAGGGAACGATGCTAAATTTACCGCGTACGCGCCTTTTTCCAGACACCATTCGGCGAACTGACGAGTAAAGGATTNAAGGTGGACCACGGGAACATCCTGCGAGCGATGGTNATCACCGTCGACCAGGTTACGGTCCCGCATCCAAAAGTAGTTGAGATTGATTAGTAGCGTCCAGTCGTCAAAGAAGATGATCGAAAGCGGAACCNAATCTAGGCATATCGGGTAATTTCAACATTCACTTTTCACCTGCACACTAGTAATTAATCCTAACATATCGTTAGGGTTGGTTTTCATTATTAGGTGATGCTACACTGTTTCATCACCGTGCTAATAACAGGTGCGGAACGGTGCTCCTCTTGCTACCCGCTCTTCAGGCTTTAGTCAGCTAGAAAGTTCGAGTCTCTCACCACCCGCGAGTTAGATTCCCGCATGACGATAGNGATTTCAAGAGTTTCACGCCCGTATTCTCCGGAACAAAGTGTCTCCGTCCCTTGGTCGATATTTTTGTGACCAAGGCCTCAATGGCCATCTGCTGAGAACTACGAGGTCTCTTGAGGTTGGGCAACTGGCAGNAAATGGGTTCTCTGGTCGCTGAGTGACGACTCTACATCTCGAAATCGGCATGCTCGTTGTGGGCGCTGACCCAACCGTCACTGCCTACGAAATCGAAGTTCGCCCAGCCACCGGTAGCAATGAATCCGCGGATGTCATTCTGGCAGAGAATCATACCACTTAGCTAGTGCCCCTTCAAACAGGCGGAACAGAGAAAGTGTATGGTCACCAAGGTGGGACCGGTTTATCGGCTTAACCTAGAAAAATTCGATGATAACCCGCAATTGGAATCTGGGATGCAATTCAATGATTGTTATGAATTTGACCTGACTTTCTTCTATAATGTGAGTCAAAACCAGAAAACCGAAGAAGAACAAAAACCANGGGGTACTTTTAACCACCNCCCTCTANCNGGTCGACAAGAGGCTTGATATTAGCAAAGTTGATTCTCATGGCCTCTGNACCATCGGTGTTAGGCAAAGAGAAGTGGGTTGCTACGGCAAAAACACNGCATCAATNCGATGGTCGCGNAGATTACGAAGTACNGTCAGGTAGTCAACATCNCCNTCACCAATGGGGCAATATTCAAAATTGCGATTCAGACCATCGATGATACGCAGATCCTTGACATGAAGCGAATGAAGAAAAGGACGTACGTTAATAAATCCTGCCGTTGCTGAGTCCGATTCACCAGAGGTTAAGTTGTCAGATGGATGCCACATAATTCTGATTCGCCTCGAACCGAGTTGTTCAATCAACTGTCGACAATGGCTAGTTGTATTGGTGTAGTGCCAAG
>PACG01000093.1 GCA_002699335.1 Candidatus Poribacteria bacterium | reverse complement strand
CTGGATTGGCAGATCAGTTGCCCATCTCCTTCTCCTTATGACTTCTTAAAATGACCTCGCATAACACAATACTGACGTGCCCAAGCAGGTTTAAATTCTACTGTTTAACCTGGGCCTAAGTGATAGTTAGTTGCGCCCGATGGGGCAATTGTCAACAGACTAGATAGTCCCTCTTTCATAACACCTTCTTATTTTTAGGAAGCCGACCCAGCTGACAGCACCAACCCACACGATCATACCAAGACCAATCTGAAAATTCCTAATACACTCGCTTTTATTCTATAGCTGGTTGAAAGCAATCTAAAATGGCTGAAATACTTCCGCATATCAGGTCCAATCGCTTTCGGTTTGGTATTGGTAAGCAAAGCGTGATTCGGTGTAAAAAAGAAGGAAAGAGACTAGTGTAGAGGAGAAAAAGGGTATCAACCAGGGCAGATGATACCCGCCTCCCATACGGGAGTTGAACCTGTGCAGGTCTTTACGCCGTTTTTGAAGTTGTTCTTTTGCGTTGGAAAATTACCCGACGTATTGTATGTACCGCCGTGGGCGTATCGTGACTGGTTAAATTGTATTTGCTTCATAGAACAAAATTATCTTCATCATTAATCATCAGGACAAAAGTATAAAATCTTCTAATTTCAATCCCAACACACCATATTAAACTGTTTAATGCGTTGGACACCACCGAGCCGCCCTCAGATGATCCAACAGCGCAGGCATCGCTTGTGGTGTCCCATTTCTCTCGAGGGCTTGTACTGAAAAGCCGCGTACAAGATGATCAGGGTCAGTTAAGGCTTCGGTCAAAGCTGACACGGCTTGGGTTGCTCGCTGACCAATTTTGGCCAGAGATAATGTGGCGTTCCGACGCACCAAATCTACTTCGTCTGTTAGTGCCTTTGTCAGCGGCTCAACAGCTATGTCTTGATCCGGTGCAATGGTCCCTATAGCTTCAGCGGCATGATGTCGGACTTTATCGTTTTGATCGCTCAAGCATTCAATCAATGCTGGCAGCGAGAATTTGGCTTTGAGTCCCAAGTCGCACAACGTATCTGCTGCCCGTGCCCTGACTTCCGCTTGATCGTGTGATAGTAAATCCACCAACGAAGGCACGGCCAATTGGCCCATTCGACTGAAGCCATAAATAGCATTGCGGCAGGTTACCGGATCATTACCGATAGTAGCCTCGATCAGGGGGGCTAATCCCTTCTTGCCCAAACTACCTAGTTTATACGCTGCCTGAATACCTACCACCTCCTGATCGGAGCCGACCAAATCTGTTAATTCGGCAATCGTTTCCGACGGTGTATCCTGTCCCTCGTCATTCTGCGCTCCCAAATGCCAGTGCCACAGATGCTTCCAGGTCTGCTCCTGTAAATCGTCGCTCTCCTGCCATTTCGTGCCTTGATGGTTCCAGCTGGGGAGCGTTGGCTCGGACATCCGTGCAAACAAAAATTTCATCATATATCTAGTCTTTTCAGAATGATTATACATTTGGCGGTGAAATACATCAAAGTTGACGATAGCCACCGTTCCGACCTCGCCAGCTAGGGCCAGTTCGTCACTATTTTTAAGTGCTGGTTGACCGTTGAAATACTGAGAACGTGGCCATATAGCAGCCGGCCCAATTTTAACCGGGCTATCTTGAGGATAGTAAAAGGCCATCGCCCAACGGGTATGGTGGTGACGGTGATTGTCGTCTACAGCGAATCGACTATTGTACGTGCTATCCATATGCATATCCTGTTCTCCGCTGTCCGGCAGATTTTCGTGACAATGTCGATGTGGATGCAAATAATAGTCGGGACCTAAAATGCTAACCATAGCCCCTTGTACAGCGGGATCTCTAAACACTTGCTGAATCTCCGGTAATCGGGGTAGCAGATTATTGCTGGGGTTGCCAACGGAAGCAAACAGTTTTTCGGTCTTGTCGTATAAAGCATCGTGGAAACTGGGCGGCAAATCGACCTTGACTGAGACATATCCATCTCGAATAAATTTCTGCATCGCCTGATCGCTGAGCAAATGGGTATTATCCATCTGGAGGCTCCTTTTGAATGATTTACTAAAACTATATCGTGAAGATGAACGCTTTACCTCGATTCATCCAGCAATTGGGACTCCCACCAGGCCATGAATTCCTCGTCGCTCACATCTACACTTAGCCCCTTTGCCTCCATGCATTTAATATGTGAAGTGTACATTTTTTCCGCTTCTTCAGCAACTACTGCTGGGTTTTCTGGGATAGTTCCCTGATCTCCGTAATTATCAATCCAAGAGTCTAAAAGGTCAGAAAGATAAGCACAATCCTTTTGAATCTTGGTATCAGTTGCTCGGTTATCCATTTCATATGGATCCAGAGTCAGGGCATAAAACTCTTCGTAAGGGCGACACGGTGCTAAAAATTTTTGCTGAGCATCCGACAGCAAGCCAGTTCTATTTAGAAGAGGTGCTAGCGTCCACAATGGATACTGCTGTTTCTTGTAACCGTTGAATTGCATATATGGACGGTCCGGATGGTAATTACGTATATATTTCTGTGTCTTTGTCCTCACACACCGAATGCGATCCACGGAGCCATCGCACCGGTCCCTAGCTGAAACGATATACTCTCTTTCTTTCGCATCTTTTCCCAAAAAAACATTACCCTCCATTCCTTCCGGCATATCCAATCCACATAAGGAAAGAGATGTCGGCGCAAAGTCAATCCCACTAACCAGATCATCGCAAATAGAACCCTCATCAATTTTGCCTGGCCAACGAACGATGCAAGGAATACGAATACCTCCATCATACAAAAACTGCTTGTCCCGAATATGAGCACGACCATGATCACTAATAATAAAAACGATTGTATTATTACTCAGCCCATCATCTTCCAAGTGTTGGAGAACCTGCCCAACCTTACGATCAAACACCTGAATACTTTCCAACCACATTGCCCAGTCCTTCCGAATTAAGGGATGGTCTGGATAATAGGGTGGTAGATCGACTTCCTCTGGATTGATGGAGTTTTCCGGATCAAGGCTAAAATCCCGGTGGGTATCCGTGATGTTGACCTGTGCGTAGAATGGTTGATCAGCCTGTCGTTTTAACCAGTGCACACCATCAAATGGGGCTGTTCGAAGAAAATTGAAATCGGTTTTACCCGGTCGTTCGTGAGGTGGACCGCTGCTGTTGCAGGTGAAATAACCTGCATCCCTATAATAGGCGGTAATGAGTCTAATATCCTCATCAAGTGGTTCCTGCCGCCTACTACGATGGTTATGGGCACCAAAACTGGTCTGGTAGCGCCCTGTAATCATGGCTGAACGGCTGGGAGAGCAGACCGGACANGTCACATAAGCGTTTGTGTATAGAGNCCCTTCAGACGCAAACTGATCCAGAACAGGAGTTTGAACCGTTTGGGTCCCGTAGCAAGCCAGGTCTGGATACAGGTCTTCACCATAGATCCATAAAACATTGGGTTTCATAAAGCATATTCTCCTAGAACTTCATCCTTATAGTTGCTTCCATAGGCGATTACATGTTGAGATCGAGATNTTTTTAATCCTCTACCTGAGTTTCACCAAAATTTTCTTGATTGAATTTAATGCTTAGCCTATCAGTCTCACCGTGAATGCTTTAGGAGCCATTCATATAGCTCTGGATTATCGTAAGTTCTTGTCCAGGAATCATGATCTGCATCTGGATAAAGCGTGAACTTGACATTCCCACCAATCGCTTTCACAGCTTTCACCATTTCTTCCGATCTTTCAGCTGGAACTACTGTATCTTTTGCCCCGTGAAANACCCAANCTGGCATNTTTTTTAGAGCTCGTGCTGCTCGGCGAGGCTCTCCACCTCCACANATTGGCGCTATGGCNGCAAAAAGGTCAGGATTCATGCTGGCAAGGGACCANGTNCCAAAGCCACCCATACTCAGACCTGTCANGTAAATCCTGCTNNTGTCCACTTNNTANNTNTTTGTTATTTNATCTACCAGCCCGTTGAGCAAACGAAGTTCGCCGGTCCACCAAGAGTCTTTAGGACACTGGGGGGAAACTGTAATGAATGGAAAATCAGGATTTTGTTCGACGATTTTTGGAATGCCATGCTTTTTTAAGAGGTCTAGATTATTTCCCCGTTCTCCTGCACCATGGAGAAAAATGATCAGAGGCCATTTTTTATTAGGTGACTGGCCATCGGATTTAGGAAGAAAAAGAAGGTATTCTAGTTGAAATGTGATATCAAAGGTATATGCTTTCTGTGAAGACTGTAAGTTTTTTTCATTCATAGGATTCTCTCTCGCATATAAGGCCATAGTAAATAAACTAGTGGTCGGGCATGTCAGATACTATTACCGTTTTTTTATTGGAAGCTATCAATTAACTTACTTAAGAATTACCAGATTGCGGGTCTCAGTATAATCCCCAGCATAGATCTGATAGATAAGTCCCACTGGCCGCTGACTCACCTGTTTCAGTCTTGCCATCCCAATAGACGGCTTTCTCTACTTGGCTGTAATTGCCGGCTGTCAGGTCGATCCAACTCTATTTGCCTTACCACTTGACCTATCACTTCATAAATAGTGACTGTCACTTCTGCATCTTGGCTGAGTTGGAGCGGTACCCATGTGCTCTGGATTGAAAGGGTTGGGGTAATTAGCCCTCAGCTTAGTTTGGCNGGGCAACCGTTCAGGTAAGATAGATTTCAGCACATTAAGTGTGATTTCTTCTNCTAATGNCCTGTTACTGATAGCTTCCAGTTGGTCTATGGCAGAANCNATGTGNTGCTTTTGTTCTGTACTCAAATCAATCTCAGCTATCATAACTGGTNCAGCTAAGGTTNGTACAAAGTTTNACCTGCCACCATTACCAAGCCAAAGCTGGTGAAGTCCNCGAAACCGGGGCTACCAGGTCCTTAGCTGAATGCAATCTCGTTGGGAAGAAACGGGAACTATATAGTACCATATTTAGAGATTTGGTCTAATACATGTNCGTTATCAAGTAAAGACACTCCCAGCAATAAAGCGTATGATGATGAGATTCCTGTTGTTGACAGCCTGCTGTATTTCTTGCATGAGCNGNTTTACCNGCGCAAAAATATTCTATAAGGGCGTTGATGTTTCCAGTGCCAACCAGGTCCATGACTGCGGCCGGTTCTATTAGACGGGGCTAAAGCTGGTAGTGCCTNCGAGATTCTCAGCAGTCATGGAGTAAATCTTACTCGATTCAGGCTTTAGCATAACCCGATGGCATGGGAAAAGTTCAAGACCAGCTACAGTGGTTTTGAAGATGTCAAGAAGGCAATAAAGCTTGCCAAAGGCTCAGGTATAGCCGTGATGCTTGCCTTTCGTNATTCAGATATTTGGGCGGACCCGGGCAGGTAAAACTGCCCTGCAGCATGGGTAACAGAAGAGATTAAAAAGGACGCCTACAGCGATCGAGGTAATCGCGCAACAGATTTACGATTATACTTTCAAGACACTCACAGATCTTGACAAATCCAGCCTTATGCCCGAATTCGTACAGGTCGACCACGAAATCAACCGTGATATGTGCGTACCATACAATCCAGGTTATGAATGGACGATGAAATGGTTTAGGCAGGCGGTGTTACTAAACAGTGGCACCGAGGCGATACGAGATGCTAGCAAGAAATCACACAAGTCACACCAAGAATCGTAATGCACAAGGCAAACCCGAATGCATCTGTGACCTTTTTACAACGATGATCGAAAATGGTGTAATAGACTGGGATTGTGCAGGGCTTTCGCATTATTACGGCTGGCATGAGCTTGAAATTAAGGAGGCAGCAAGAGAGGTTTTGCGGTTAAAGCGTACCATAAGCAAAGATGTTATGATAGTCGAAACCGCATGGCCCTAGACGAACACAAACCACGATTCAGCAANCAACACCGTAGGCNCTGGCTNCACGGATTATCCAATGAGTCCGGCAGGCCANAANAAATGGCTGGTAGAATTATCCAATGCAATAGCTTCAGTGGGTGCAATCGGTGTGATATACTGGGAGCCGGCATGGGTTTCCAGCGACTGTCCTACAAAATGGGGCCAAGGCTCACTTTGCGATAACATCAGNTTCTTTGACTCAGGTCAACAACAAGCTCATTGCCGATGGTGGTGTAAACTTCCTTCAACAAAATTACACCATAAAGGNGCCGTCCAAAGAAGACAGTAGATCCGCAAACTACATCAAGCTCATCAACCCCGGATTTGAACAACCCGGCGGCACAGAAACAATAGCTGGAAACATAGACAGAATCCCCGGCTAAAGTGCAGATGGTAAGTCATAAGAACCGGCAATGAAATGTATGAGCCCTACGAAGGCAAATTCAGCGGATACCTGGAAGGTGAAAATNCCTGGNGAAAAGGCGATCCGCCAATCTATCAGACCACAGGCCATAGGATTGCCACCGGTGAAACTTATAAACTCACCTTTGCTTTNNTGCAGGCAACTATCAGAACGGTAACAACTGCCTGCAGGTAAAGCTCTATTATTTTGATAATGACAAGCGAATGATACTTGCAGAGTCCGCTGTTTATGCCGTTAAAAAGATGGGCGTATGGAAGATTGCCGAACTAACTTACGATGCGNACAAGGNACTGGCTGCTATTAGAAACCCCATAAGCATAGATTNCAGGGGCGTTNCAAACTGGACAAAATNGATACTGTTAAACTTGAGATTATTCAAAANTGAAAGAGTCTGCTAAGGAGCAGCTACAAATAGATCGGAATAGCCTGGATTCAGGCAAGAATTTGGTTAGTTGTCCGCAGTGTCCCAAAGAATGTTTNGTAGCGGCAATGAACATGCAATCTAGCGGGCTAAGAGTTGCNGAGGACCCACGATAGNNCACATCCAATCAACCTTCAAAGTAAGGCNAAGGAGGAACACAACCGATGATCAGAGGTAAGAATGTGTACTGGTTTCCAGTTGGAGAGAACTGGGTTCTCTTCGCAGACNAACTACTATGTNGCTGANGTNAGGGGGCTTCGCCGCACTCTCCACCANCCCACCAAGCATCCTGCTAATTCCCTCATTACCGGCGACACGCCGTGGGAGGGGAACAGCGCCGTGCTNCATGGGTCTCTTCTGCANGATCCTGTAGATGGACTGTTCAAATCATGGTACAATTCCAAGCTGGGGGGCAGCTACGCCCAGAGCACAGACGGCATCAACTAGGAGAAGCCGCTCTTCGATCTCTTCCCCTACGACGGTCAATCAACGAACATCGTNTACCNTGGCTTTGACCNCGAACTGCCCGAGCTGCGTCAGTTCAATCTGGATAACGTCTCGATCTTCGTCGCGGCGGATGATCCAGATCCCGAGCGATGCTATAGGCTATTCACGTATCAGGGGTTGCTTAACGACGAGGCNNGCAAAAGAGCACCCGAATGNNGTCGGCCACTACATAGCGTACTCCCCCGATGAGTATTCACTGGCAGGCTCGACGCGAGCCCGTGCTGACGATTGAGGGCGATCCCGAGTTAAGCGATTGTCACACCTGCATGTACGACTCTCTGTAAGATCGCTTCATCGCCTTCACAAAACGTCACATAGTTCGGTCCGACAGGATGGGGGACCAGNNCTATGTGACCCAGCGAGCACTCGGCATCTCCTGCTCGGATGACTTCGAGCATTGGACTAAACCCCACACTTGCCTCACCCCCGACGACTACGATGACCGGAGCGTCAACCTCTATAACATGCCTGGCTTCGTCTACGAAGGCATGTACCTCGGGTTCCTTGAGCTCTACTACTCAGGCGACAACCAACCTTCAGGACTGGCAAAGGCGAAGGATGTACAGCTTATCACCAGCCGCGCCGGCGACCGCAAACCTTTCCTTTCGCCGAGCGAAATGCCNGGCAATTGGGACACCTACATGCTTGACATCAACTCCAGTGAACTCATCTCCCAAGGGGACAAGCTCTGGATCTACTACGGAGGGCGTGCGCNCCACTATGTACCATCCACTAGCCGGATCGGGCGAACTATGTTCCCACAGGATGGGAAATTCGCCGCGATCGGATTAGCTACGCATCGTAGGAATGGGTTTGTGTCCTACGATGCGACGATGGAGGAAGAGAGCCTCANCACTAAGCCGATCCTCTTCGAGTTGGGGGGCGCTCTCCACGTCAATGCCGACGCACCCAGGACAGAACCATCGTGGCGCCTCAGGGTGGGGAACCCAGTGGAGGNCTTCACACGGTCGGACTCGCAGACCATCAGCAAGAACACGCTCGATGGCATCCTGGGGTGGTCCGGTAGCGAACTCGAACGCTTTCGCGGCCAATTGATCGTCTTGNGCTTCTACCNCAAGGACGCATCTCTCTATTCATTCTGGATCGAGTAGAGTGTAGCCGTAGGANCCGTCTTCTGCGCACTGAAACTAGCAGCACAAGAGTTGAAGTGAGGTTGTTTGGGGTAGGTCTAATCCACCATCGCATATTGACCAACGCGATGTAATTTTATTCTGTTNTTCCTGATACGGTAGTATCTGAAGGTTGTTTAGGACTTGAAGCCTTCTCAAACAAAGAAGAGTCGAAACTTATCTTTGTTGAAAAATGGGAGAACAGGGGATCCTATGACAAATACATAGCTTGGCGGATGGAAGAGAGTGTGGAGACACTTCAAAAACTTCTGGCTGAAGATGGACTCAGTGTGAGTTTTAACGATTTAGAATCTTTCTAATCAGGAAAGAAATGGTCAGAGTTTAAATCTTCTGTCAATTCACAGCTAGAATTGGTGTTATTTGTGTCGATGTAGCAATCAACACAAAATGGACAGAGAGTGTACTGGATCTTACCTTCTCTTTTTGGAGCGATTTCACGGATGTCTAATATACATTATTAGTTGGTCGTGAAATTGTTAAATCCTTTGAAACCCTAAAGCATCTTTCTGTAGTATTAAGTTGGAGTTGTATGTAAGGTTTTCACAAGTCTTATTGCTATTACTGCCAGATTGATGTTAGGTCCTGCATCTTCATTATCAAATATGAACCTAAAATGTCATTTCAAGTGATGGAATCAAGAACTCCGACCCAATCGAGGAACGAGGAAATTGCCAATAGCCTAAGTCATGGGTTAGGTTTTCTCGTCGTGGCGAGTACCATCCCCGTTCGCATTGATAATGCCATCCAACAAGGCAAAGCTACTACTCTTATTGGTCATGCGGTTTTCGCTTTGGCTGCCTCTCTGCTATATTTGAGCTCAACGCTTTATCATGCTTTCCCCCTAGGTCGAGTAAAGAATATGTTTCGATTAGTCGACCACTGCGCGATTTTTCTCTTCGTTGCTGGAACCTACACCCCATTCACACTTGGCGTTCTAGGTGGCATTTGGGGGTGGAGTCTAATCGCCATCGTATGGAGCTTAGCATTAATGGGTATAAGTCTGAAGGCGATTTCTGGTAGCTAAGCTGTCGATGGGTCTATATATCGGCCTGGGATGGAGCATTCTGATTGCGGTTAGACCACTTTGGCTTTTAATGCCAAAGATGGGTTTGCTCTGGATTATTTCAGGTGGACTTGCCTATACAGTTGGAATTGGCTTCTACTAAGCCAAACGTTTAGCTTATAATCA
>PACG01000092.1 GCA_002699335.1 Candidatus Poribacteria bacterium | reverse complement strand
GTCTCAGGTCAACAGTTTTGGCGGACGCGCTTATACCTTTCTACATAGCTGGATTACCGTACCACGACCCCCAAATACCGCGCACCTCGTGACAATTACTATCGGTTTCGCCGTTACCATTGTTCTGGCTATTGTTCGAAAGCATCTATTCTGGTGGCCAATTCATCCGCTTGGGTACGGTGTTTCTTTTCACATGCACATGTTTTGGGCTGCTTTCCTGATTAGTGGCATTTTGAAAGGCACAATTCTTAAATTTGGTGGTATCCGCGCCTACCGACGCTATGTGCCATTTTTCCTCGGACTGATCCTCGGTGACTTTGTAATTGGAAGCGCCTGGAATATCCTGTCCATTATCCTGAACAGACCAACCTATACCTTTTATTATTAGACCTGATCGTGATTGGGAACTGCTTGACCAGAACGTAACTTGCTAGCGAAGCGGCATTCACCTATTCATTTGGTTAATGGGTGCTACAACCAGCCAAGATCAGTTATAAAAGTAGTTCAAACAGGAAAACCTAATGAAGACAAATAGAATCTCGTCCTTGTACAGTCGTCCACCGTATAGTGATCTAGGTCCCGTGGAACTCATAGAACCGATTTTTTCGGCGGCATTAGAGCAACAGGCGGAGAATGACCCGGATATCTCTTCATGGCAAGAAAAGCGGACTAGCTTGTTACAACGTTGGCACACCGTACTAGGCACGCCGGATTATGGTGCGTTTAAGCAGACAAAAGAAATTATCGACCAACTTGAACAGCCTGACTATAGCGGGACTATCTTTAGTCAAGCGACAAGTCCAGATACCCAGCAGAAATTGCTACTGATGGAACCAAAGTTGATCCATCTATCACCGCGTCCGGGCATGGTCGTTCCCTTCTATGATCCGGATCGAATGGCTGGGCTGGATCTAAAGACCCGGCAACCGATAGCTGACACGCCACATATTCAGTTTGGGCGCCATCTGGTGCAGCAAGGATATGTTGTCGTCTGTACAGAGGCCTTCCCTTACAATACAGTACCGGCCCCCGAAAATAACGTCGGTTTTGCCTGGTGGAAACAAGCGACGGAAAAGCTGTTGGCTGAAAATCCCAACTGGACCGGAATTGCTAAATTGGCCTGGGACACTAGCTTGGCACTCGATCTATTATTAGAGCAACCGAATCTAGCTCCGGAGCAGATTGGCCTGATGGGACACTCATTGGGTGGGAAAATGGCGTTTTATACCGCTGCTTTTGATCAGCGCGTAAAAGCTGTAGTTGGATCAGATTTCGGCTTAGGATTTGGGTTCACCAATTGGGACGCTCCCTGGTATCTGGGCAATCAGATAACGTCTCCGGATTTCAACCTGGCTCACCACCAACTTTTAGCCCTTTACGCACCGCGACCCTTTTTTCTGATCGGTGGAGAGGCCGATCGTCCAGCTAGCTGGCAGTATATTATTGAAGCGCAGAAAGTATATGATCTCTATGGTAAAAAGGATGCTATTGGCTTCCTGGATCATGCTAGTGGGCATAGGCCAACTGAGAAATCCCTGGTGACTACCTATCAGTGGTTGGCGGAACAATTCGACCTGGAACCTCAGTCGTGGAAGTTGTAGCTTGTTGTGCTGAAGAAGTAGAATAGCGTTTTGACCTAGATATTGGCACTTGACTTAAAATTATAGCATGAGGTAAATTAAGATTGAGTGCACCACTGACAGACCAACTTTAGTTGGCATCCGCTCACATCAGGAACTAAACTTGTTTAAATACTAACAGAATTATGGAGAATCTTGATATGAACTTTTCTAATTATATGGTTAGGTTCGGACTCTTGCTGGTAATTGGCCTGTTCGTGGCCTCCTTGTCAGGTTGGTCTGTAGAAGCCGACAAGGATTTAATCTTGTACTATCCACTTGACAAGGATACGTCAGATGTCAGTGGAGAGAAAAATGATGGCGAATTGAAGGGTAAAGTCTCTTTGGAAAAAGGGAAATTCGGCAAGGCGATTAAACTAATGCCGGACCAACCAATTCTGATCGAGCCTTCAGACAGTCTGCACGGCGATATTTTCCTGGAGCCGTTCTCCTATACATTGTGGATCAAACCGGATTTCAAAGGTACGACCTGGGAACACTTATGGCGCAGTCTGCCTTCTGCAGTGGGACACAATACCCTGTTTATCAACAAAGATCAGGGGTTAGTCTCTTATCGCGGTCGAGTTGGCGGATGGACGACCCTCTGCCAAACCGATGGTGGTCTGATTAAAAAAGACACCTGGGCTAATATCACCCTGACTTCCGACACCAAGAAATTCAAGATCTATATCGATGGGGACTTAAAAAAGGAGACCGACTACAAGAAAACAGACGGTAAAAACGCCGAATATCGCATTGGAGGATCAGGCGGTGAAACCTACGCTGGGTTGGTAGACGAGGTCGCCTTTTACGCTCGAGCGTTAAGTGAGGCTGAAATTAAATCCATTGCCAAAGTCGGGATGGAAGTATTTCTGTCGGTTGATGCTAAAGGTAAACTGACCCGGAACTGGGCTAAAATCAAGACCGAATACTAAGAGGGTAGCATTTCATTCTTCGCATCTATCCTGACTTAGGTACCCTTCGTTGGTTTTAGCCTCACTGAATGCATCTTATGCTTTTCGGTCAAGATCCGGCTTCGACTTGAGATTGGCTATGCTGTGCTGTCAACTCCTATCGGTTTTGAGTTTACATCTATTTATCTGTCCGATTGGAATTAGCTATAGCCAACAGGTTATTTTTGCTGATGTCACACAAGCGGCGGGAATTTTCTTCAAGCACGAAGTAGGCAAAACCGATCATAAACATATCGTTGAAACCATGGGCTCGGGCCTCGCCCTATTCGACTATGACAATGACGATGACCTTGATCTCTACCTGGTCAACGCAGGTGATACGCCAACGGGCCAGAATACAGTTGGTAATGTCCTCTACAGGAACAACAGTGACGGCACTTTTACTGATGTTAGTCGGCCGGCAGGTGTTGGCGATCTCGGATATGGTATGGCAGCCACGGCGGCCGATTACGACAACGACGGTGATGCTGACCTGTATGTAGCCAATTTCGGTGCCGATACGTTCTACTGTAACAACGGTGACGGCACTTTTTCCAATGTCACGCAACAGGTTGGCCTCGGCAACCCGGAATGGGGCGTCGCCAGTACCTTTTTGGACTATGACCTCGATGGCAACCTAGACCTGTTTGTCGTTAATTACCTGGCTTACCACACCGGCATGCCTGTAACACGTTTTAGAGGCCGAATCGGTTATGGTCATCCACGTGCCTATACCGGTACCGCGGACCGGCTTTACCAAAATAATGGTGATGGTACCTTTTCCGACGTTTCTCTAGCGGCTGGTATCACCAATGCTGAAGAGGGACGGGGTATGGGGGTGGTAGCCTTTGACTACGATAACGACCACTGGCCAGACCTATATGTGACTAACGACACCAACCGCAATTTTCTCTATCGAAATAATCACGATGGTACCTTCACTGATGAAAGTCTGCTAGCGGGAACCGGCTATGACGAAACTGGGACGGCTGAAGGGTCAATGGGGGTTGACTTCGGTGACTATGACCGTGACGGTTGGCTAGACCTGATCGTGGCCAATTCAGAGACAGCGACATTGTATAGAAACGAGCATCACGGGTTCTTCGTTGAAACCACCGTTGACGCTGGCTTGAGTGAACCGACATTTCGTTTCGTCGGCTTTAGCCCGATTTTCCTAGACTACGACAACGATACATATCTGGACCTGTTTTCTGTCAATGGTCATCCGCAAGATATGATCGAGCTGCTGATGGATAGTGAAACTTACGCGCAGGTTGACCAACTGTTTCGGAACCGGGGTGATAGTACATTTGAGGAGGTATCAGCGCTTGCCGGCGACTACTTTCGGTCTCCGTATGTCGGCCGGGCTTGCGCCGGTGGTGACTACGACAAAGATGGCGACTTGGATCTCTTCATTTCCAACTCAAATCAACCTGCGATTTTACTCCGTAATGAGGTCGGGAACCAGCAAAACTGGTTACAAATCCGTTTGCAAGGCAGTTACAGTAACCGAGATGGGATTGGTTCTAGGGTTCTCATCGAAAGCCAGAATGGCCGTCAAACAGCAGAAGTGAAAAGCGGATCGTCCTACGCCTCTTCTAGTGATCTTCGCCTGCATTTTGGACTTGGCACTAACACTGTGGTAGATCGGATCCAAATTCACTGGAGCCGAGGTACTGTACAGGAACGCTTTCGGGTTCAAGCGAATCAGGTAATAGTCATTCTAGAGCCCACCTCATCCTCTTCAAAAAAACAATAAAAAGGGAATTTTCAACTTACTCTTAGGTAAGAGCCCACTGCTAGTCGGTTGCCTACCGGAAGGATTCCTTGCCCCTTTTTTCGGTAGTTTAGGTTATCATAAGGGTGACAAGTAAATCGACAAATGTAGACTTGCCACTCCTCCCGAACCCTGAAATTGCCATTACCGATGGTAGTGGAAGCGTTTTTATAGGTTGGGGAGTTCGTGCGGAATCANCATACCAACNAGTTTGGCTCAGTGAGGTTATTTTTCCACCTCGGNTCGCGCCCAGTGCAGCCTCTTTTTGAACTCTAGGCNTGGCTGAGGAAGCGAGCCGTNTACTGGTCGNAGGAACATCGGTTGTGCTAACAACTCGGNTCTCGCTTGNNNCNNCTCCAAACCGCTATCAGCCAGTAATCTGTCAATTTTGACTTCGGCATTGCCTTCNGCGNCAGCGCAAAATCCTTAATGCTTTGCAATCCAATCCAGATTGTCTNTGGCCCNGGCATTCCATCCCCCTTACGGTTGNGAAATTCCCCAAAGTACGCGATCATTTGTATCACCNCGTTGACCATTGACAATNTAACGNCAACAAGATTGACAAGTGTACNCCCCTCTGCTATGCTCGTTGTAACCGGATTTTATCCCTTGTACAGTCCNGGGTCTANAACCTATTATCGTGGGTTGCTTTGTTTAGGNTTTTAGCCGTTCCAACCGNATGTTGATCTGGGCTGNAATTGAAAATTTTACAGAGGTTGCGACTTATGTATCGTGTTGGCATCATCGGGCTGGGCAGTATTGCCGCCCGTTACTCAAANCCTTCGGATCCCTATCCCTATTGCCATACTGGCGGCATTCGGCAATGTGAGGTCACGGAATTGGTGGCAGTTGCTGATATGTCTGACGGCCGAAAATCTGAATTTCAGCAAACCTGGGGACCCGCTTTCCCGGAGAACAGCATTCAATACTACGACAGCGACGTGGAAATGTTAGANGGTGAAAATCTCGACATTGTAGCAGTTTGTGTGCGAGGTCCGTTCCATTTTGCCGTAATGGAAAATGTGTTGAAAGCCGACATCAAAGCCATCTTCCTGGAGAAGCCGGCTGGATGCTCGNTGCAGGAGGTCGATCGGATGACAGCCGGGGCCGACCAGAAAGGAATCCCGATTGTGGTCGACTATTCACGGCATTGGGCACCACACCTGTTGCGCTTGCAAAGTTTGGTTAAGGATGGCCTGGTGGGTGAAGTCAAGTCGGTGATCGGATATTGTGGTGGTACAATTCTGTCTTTCGCTATTCACAACACCGACATGATCTGCCAATTCGCCGGCTACGACCCGGCTTCGGTGGCCGCGCATGTCAGGGACGGGAGCNGCACGGCCAATCCGGACTATGANCCCGAGCCGGCCATTGNCGGNTCATCCATCCGNTTCAACAGCGGTGTGCAGGGGTTCCACGTCGGGGAAAANGCCAAGCGCGGCGCCTTTTCGGTAGACGTNCTGGGGACGGAAGGACTTCTGACCGCNGGTTACGGCAGAGGTATGACCCGGTTAACCGACAACGATGGAAAANTGGTCGACAACGACACNCTAGATCTACCTGAAAATGCCAGTGTCTTTCAGGTCGCTTACCAGCAAATCGCCGACTATCTGGACGGCGGTGATCTACCCGACTGTGCCGGAGACGACTACATAGCGGTCAATGAAATTGGGTTTGCTACCATTGAAAGTGGCCTGACAGGTCAAACAGTTGAAATTCCAAACCAGAAGCGAGATCGGTTGATCTACGCCAATGGATAAATTCAAATCGACAGATAACGGAGGTTGAAAATGTCAGAAACCTATAGGGCTTGTTTGGTTGGTTGCGGCCGAATGGGTGCAACCATTGACGATGAAGTGGCCGGTCGACCGGATAGCTTTTTATGGATGCCTTTTTCACACGCTGCCGCCGCGGTGGCCTGTGATCGCACCCGGTTAGTTGCTGTCTCGGATGTGGTCGAGGAGAAGGCGGAGGCCATTCGCGCCCGCTACAAGGCTGAACGCCATTATACCGATTATCAGCAGATGATTCGGCAAGAAAAACCGGACATCGTCTGTATTGCCACCCGCCCCGCCACCAGGGCTGAAATCACCATTTTCGCCGCTGAGAACGGTGTCAAGGGCATCTACGCCGAAAAACCGCTCTGCTGCTCGATGGAGGAAGCAGATGCAATGGTAGAGGCTGTCCAGAAACATCAGGTCAAATTTAACTACGGCACCCAACGTCGGTTTATGCCCTTCTACCGCCAGATGCGACAATTGATCGACCAGGGCGAAATCGGCCAGGTGCAGTGTGTCATCGCCCAATACGGAGCCAGTTCTGCCCTATGGGGGCTGACCCACGCCGCCGACATGATGCTGTTCATGGCCGGAGACCCGGAAATCGACTTTGTGCAGGGGTCGATTGTCTGTCAGGATTCGGATTGGGATGGCAATCGGTTGAATACTGACCCGGCGGTAACCAGCGCCTATGTCCGTTTTGCCAACGGTGTACACGGTTATAATACGGCCGGCACAGGCCCTGAATTTGAGGTCTGTGGCAACAGCGGTAAATTGAGGACGCTGAATAACGGTATAGAGTGCCAGTTCCGCCAGTCAGGCGAGTTTGCCCGTATTTTGGAGGAGATCGAGTTTCCGGAGGTGGCCAGGGAAAGTGGTACCGAGATGGGCATCCTCGACATCACGGAAGCCCTGGACCAAAACCGGGAAACGCAGGGTCCAATCCATCTGGCTCGAAGAAGCCAAGAGATCATGATGGCGGCCATTGAGTCCCACCGTTTGGGCGGATTACGGGTCAACCTGCCAATGGAAAATAGATCGTTGTATGTGGGTCGGCCTAACTGGTAAAGTCACCCGCAAAGCGACAACAGACCCTTCAGGTAGTCTCGACTGTTGACAGCATCGGTGAGGGGATCATCAGAAGGGGTATTTTCCAACAGCAGATCACCCGTATAGCCGTTCTGGTGAAGCCGCTGGAGGATAGCGCCAAAGTCTACCCAACCGTCGCTGACCTCTGTCAATACACCGGCTTCTATCTTTTGCTTGAAGTGAACCGAAGTCAAATCCGCCATCTCTACCTGCTGCCAAAAGGCGGCTAAGTCGTCTTTAACCGATCCGTCAGGCTGGTANACATTGGCCTCATCGTAGGTCAATACGGTGCTTGTGTCCTGGATCAGATCGAGAATTTCAGTGGCTGGTTGGATAGCGTTTTCCACGGCAAATGTCGTGCGGGGTGACAGATGGTAATACCGATCGATATTTGACCGGGCTGCGTCGGTCTCGATCTCCGGCGGCGAAGTCGGATCCACTAACCGCAACCGCGGAGCATGTGGNCAGAGGAGGTAGGNCAACTGCTTGGCCGTCTGGATCTCTGCATTGTCNGCGTCCAGGTTTACCGGTGGAGAGAGCCAAGGATGAGAGATAGCGTAGCTCAATTGTAAAGACGAAATTTGGGTAATGAAGGTCTCAACCTGCTGAAACAGGTCACCATGCTGCTGCTTTATCGGCAGGTTACCATCCGCCTGATTCCAGATGGCCTGGCAGATCTGCTGCCACTGCTCCGGCTCATAGGCCTCCGCCGCCGTTTCAATCTGTCCCATGAGTGCACCGAAGGCAGATTGTCTCAGGTATTCGCCGTCCCGAACCTCAAAGTAAGTAAACCCCTGCGCGCCAAACTGCGTCACCAGATCGACAAAGTGGTCTCCCTGCGCCATCCGTTCTGCCCAGATATTGGTTACAACTCCAAGTTTATCGAACATTGTTTTCTCCCTCGCTAAAATTGTTGCACGATCGTTTAAGGCCTGGATCGACGGGCTTCCATGTTAGAATGAACATCGATCAACACGGTTTGGCCCTCGGCATTAAGCTGTTGTGCCTGGCTCAGTGCTGCTGCCATCTCGTCCGGTTGCGTCACCACTAAGCTGGTAGCCCCCAGGCCTTCGGCTATTTGGGCGTAATCGCCCATCATTTCGGTGGTGCCGAATCGCTGGCGGGCGGTCGGCGTTCCTCCCGGATAGGTAGCCATCCCGCCGTTGTTCAGTACTACGGTTGTGATCGGTGCATTCGATCGAACCGCTGTTTCGATGTCGAGGCCTGACATCCCGAATGCACCATCGCCCATGAAGTTGAGACAGAACTTGTCGGGTTGCGCTAGTTTGGCCCCAATCATCAGTGGAATACCAAACCCGAGATGCGTGGTTTTACCCCAACCTATATAGCTGTGTGGCACAGTGGCTGGATAAAATGGCAAGATCGAGTCCCTGGGCGCACCAGCATCGTGGGTAACGATGCTGTTTTCCAGATCCAGGGTGTTGACGATATCGCCAATCACCCGGTAGGTGTTCAGCGGGACTTCGTCTGATGTTAGAAGAGGTTGCCACTCCTGTAGCCATTCGGCTTTTAGAGCGGCAATCTCCGCCGTCACATCAGCCGGTTGGCCGTCTCTCGACCTGACCACTTCCAACACCTCCTCTAGTGTCAACCTGGCATCTCCTGGCAGCCCGATTTCAACCGTATAGTCTTTGTTGATGTCCTCCAGGCTTTCGGTATTGTGGATGATGACCTTTCCATCTGGGATGGGTTGACCGTAGGGCGTGCGAGTCAGGCTAGTGCCGACAGCGAAGAGAAGATCAGAGTCTTGAATCCAGCGGCGCGCTGGCAGCGTGGTGGCACCACTACCGGCCCCCAGCGAGAGCGGATGCCGCTCGTCGAAGGCAGATTTACCGCCCATGGTACAAAAGACGGGGATGCCGGTTGTTTCTGACAGCTCTTTTAGAACTCGGGTGGCTCCAGCAAACAGCACGCCCATTCCGGCCCAGATCACCGGTTTCTCCGCTTTTAACAGCAGATCTACGGACTGTTCAATGTGGTCCAGATCGGGGCGTTGGCGGAAGCGCGCCGGCGGTTTATAATTGATCCGATCCGAAGAGAGCTCGCATTGGCTAACGTCGGCTGGAATCTCGACGATGACGGGGCCCGGTCGTCCATTCCGTAAATGGTGAAAAGCCCGCCGCATCACGTTGGTTGTCTGATCAGGGTGGGTGATCACTTCGGCGTAGGTCGAAACGGTTTGAAACGTACGCACGGCAGAAAAGTTAGGCCGAATAGCATAATCGCTCAGAGGAGGCCCCGCCGGTAGATACAGTATCGGTACATTGTCGCTGAAGGCCTGGGCAATGCCGCCCATCGAGTTTTCAGCCCCGGGACCACTCTGGGTCAAGGCAACGCCAAACTGCTCTCGATCGCTGATTCGGCTGAAGCCGTCAGCGGCCATCAGCGCCCCCCGTTCATGCCGAAACATGACCGGTCGAATATTTGCCTTGGCCAATTCCTCGATCAGCGGGTTGGACGGGAAGCAGGAGACCTGTTCCACCCCTTCGGTTTTCAAAATTTGGGTAATCGCTTGTACGGTATTCATGGATAAACTTGACGTAATCTCCTCGAACACTAAGGTTTTTAAATGACGGATGATATTAAAGCGGTGGACTTAACAATTTCGCCTTTTCACCATACGTCTCCTTTCAGCCGGTAAATAGATTGAGGTTCAGTCATCAATATAAATTCTATCCCAGTAGGTGTAGAAGCCGGGGGGACCGGGATATCCGTCCCACAGGCGGCAATCTTCAGGAATCTGTGTGTCCCCGCCGCTTCTGAGCCAGGAAACCAGTTTCGGGTCTAATCCCCGTCGCTCAATTTCAGCCAGCGCAGCGGAATACAACTCTTCAACGATCTTCGGATGCAGATCAGCGACATCATCCAGGCTACCCAGCCTCGTTAGCTTAGCTTGCTCCGATTTGGCTGTTACCTCCAGACACCACTCTTGGTCGAAACAGGTGAACAGAGGCGGTGCAAGGTCCTCGGTTTCAGGTCGCCAGTTCTGTGGCGTACTGCCGGCGAGCGCCACCTGTCGCTCGCCGGCAGTACCGTTGCGGGCTAGATCGAGGAGGTCGTGGCTCACAACACNCGNTGGCATCGGCGCTTCAACTTCGGCCAGGCCTAGAATGGTGGCAAAAAAATCCTGTGGTTGAACGATGATCTGACTGCGTCCCGTATCACCATCCGGATGCCGGATGAAGAGCGGTACATGGCCTTCCGACTCTCGAACCGGCATCCCTTTGCCGAATTTGCCTCGTTCGCCCACTTGCGTCCCGTGGTCGCCGGTAAATACGACGGCCGTGTTTTGGCTCAGGCCNGTCAGTTCCANGGCGTCCAGCAGTTGGCCCAGGCAGTAATCGACCCAGGTCAGTTTAGCCGGATATTGGGCTTTGATACGGGCTCTGGCCTGGTCGGAGAGGCNGTCGCTATTTCGATCNTGGTACAGACTGCGCGGATCAACACGTCCATCGTAATCCGGATCAGGGTCGTAGATCTTCATAAATTCGACCGGCGCGTCCCANGGTTCGTGCGGGTCGAAACAGTCGATCCAGAGAAAGAAGTTATCCCGATTAGCATTGTCTTTCAGGAATTCAGCGGCAGTGTGAAATAGCTGGAAACAGTTCCAGTCTTCGTATTTTCGTCGGTTGCGNTTGGCCCTGGCGTAGGTGGCAATATGCCGGTTGTTCAAGCCTTCATCGCCNAGCNGCTCAAACAGCGGATCGCGACACCAGTTCTCAGGCCACTGCAAGTTGTCGGTTACCCAGGGGCGATCCACCTCAGCCCCGCGGATGAAGGTCCAGCCGCTAAAGGGCCAGTCGAAGTTGTGTCCGCCGTTGACCAGGTGCGGNGTGTCGTGAATCAACTGGGTGGCGTATCCGGCCTGGTTCAAGGTCCAAGGGAGAGTTTGGATATCGTGCCGAAGTGGTTTCCAAGGGTGGAACGGCCCACCGTATCGGCCTGTCATCACATCGGTTCGATAGGGAATGGTCGGGAAACTGGCACTAAAGGCACAATCGAAAGCCCAGGATTCTGCGGCCAGGCGATCGATGTTAGGGGTTCGGATCCAGTCGTTTCCATTAGCTCCGAGATGATCGTAGCGCAACGTATCGACCACGATAAAGATGATGTTCACAGGCGTAACTCCAGCAGTTTGCTTAGTTGCAACTTCAAACCGATTTTCANCATCATAACACAATCGGTAACCCTTGCCAACAAAAAAGAGACGGAATTGATAAAACCAATCAAAAGATGATTCGATCGACGAAAGAAACAATCGGACCTTACCGTAGGGGCTAAGCAAATATGGTGATTCAGGTGGATGCCAAAGGTTTGACTTTGGCATCCACCTGACTGAAATAACCCTTTGACTGCTTGGCCGAGCTAAGCTGAAGTGGAACTGGGTCAAGGGCGAAGCAGAGAAGAGTTATCAGATCTAAGTAGGTGATGATCAAGAGATCCATAAGATGGTGATTTCGAAGTAGGATCACCACCCNCTAAATCCTTCCCCTTAGTAAGGGAGTNCCTATAGTAAAAGGAGGGACAGAAGAGGGGCATCCTCGTAGGAACTAGGAAATATAGAGACAATGGAAATTGGTTGGACTGGATGCTAAGCCGCCAGATGCAAATCATTCATGTCGCTGTCCGAAGAATCAGAGACCAATACCTCAGAATAATATCCATCACACATATAGGTGAGCGTCTTATGGTTTCCCTCGACTCAGAGGCAAACCTAGATATTTACGTCAACCGTTATCGGCGGATAACTGTCTAACCCAAGAAATGCCGAATTGGTGGAGGCACAGCTTATGAACTTCAAGAAGAGTGAGATTTTAGAAATCAGTAGACGTTTTTTCTCAGAAATCGTTCTACCGATCTTGGAAAAGGATTTTCCAGAAATTGTTAGAAATTCTGCCTGTGGATTCTTTGGTTATGGATCCGAGTGTTTGGGAATGGACGATCACTATTCGCAGGATCATCACTTTGGTTTACGCATAAATATGTTGGTCCCCAATCATATGATGGATCAAACTGCCCAACTGGTCAAAATCCTACCCGACAAATTACCAAGCTCTTATCAAGAAATATCACTCCGAGTGGGTCATGTGGAAGGCATAGGGGTTACGCCTGAAAGCTTAGAGGGATTTCTGTCTCGAACCATTGGAATTACATTTGAACCGAAGACTTTCGAGGATTGGTTGAAGATTCCAGAAGAAGATATCATCCATGTTATTAATGGCCAAGTTTGGCACGATCCAACCCAGCGTTTTTCGAGAATCAGGTCTGTTTTGCAAGGATATTACCCGGATCCAGTCTGGAAAAGGCGTATCGCACACTGGTGTCGATACTTTTCAGGCATGGGACTGTACGCGCTCAAACGCGCTGTCTTGCGTAGAAATTGGATCTATGCAACCACGACCTTTGGTCGGACACTCAAATGGTCGATGGAACTGGCTTTTCTCCTAAATCGAACTTACTTTCCTTACGACAAATGGCTGTACCCTTTTTTCGAGGAACTCCCATTTTTAGCAGCAGAAATGAAACCTCTTTTAGATGAAGCTGTTTTAGCTCAATCTGATTGGGAGAGGCGAATCCAAATTTTTGAGCAGATATCAGATCTGCTCGACCAGCAAATGGTAGATTTGCAAATCGTTCCACCACATCCGCGTTTCGCGGGTTCACCAACTTCTGGATATCGATTGCTTGAACACAACTATGCAGCCATTATGCAGACACTTCCAGCAGACATCGTGTCTCTGGTTCCATTATGGGACCAGGTCTACTTAGAATCGTTTCACAGTGGTTACGTGGCACAATTGCCGATCGAAGATTGGGACCGTGTTTTGAACCTGACTATCGATTGAGGGGGATCTTCTCCACATTCTCCAACCAACACCGAATTCGTTTAGCTACTTTCTTCTTTGTGTGCTAACTCTGCCTACCGATTATTTCACCTTGCTAACGTTGGGTTTAACCGATCTGAAAGGNGGGGTTTGAAACGACCCGTAGCCCTAAGGCGACTTTGTGGTCAGCACTGTTGTAGACAACCCTTCAACTTATTTATATGGTCGTGAATGGCGGTCGTTCAAATCGACATTCAGGTTCCACAATTCTAGGATCCTTCTGCTTCTGGAGAATAGTCATCAGTTGACTGGAAAGTTGCTGTCTAATTTCAGTATAAGCTACCTCTTCAACCACATTGTTTAGATAGCACGGATCTGTGCGCAGATCGTAAAGCTCTTCCGGCGGGAACTTGCCAAACCCCATCTCAAATAACTGACGAACTCGCGTTTCCGAGCGATGATGGACCATCCAAGCCTTTGTCGGGCTCGCATCCATATCCGGATAGGCGACTCTGGTATTCTCACATAGGTCTTCAAAAGAGGGCGGATCCATGGTCAGGTCATCCAAACCTGCAGGGTCTCCCATCGGCCATCGGTCAGGAGCGAAGTTGCGGATGTATAGAAAATCCTCTGTTCGAATTGCTCTTTGAGGGTAGGGTAGGTTATCCTCTCTGGCCGGACCTACGTGCCGCTCTCGTCCTGTGACGACAAAGGTTCGTTCTTCATCCACCTGTCCTGATTTATCAGAGGTCAAAACATTTAGTAGACTATGACCTGTCATACCATCCGGTGGTTCCAACCCGCCAGCTCCTAGAAAGGTCGGTGCGAGATCCATTAAATTGACGAAGTCATCCACACATCGTCCCGCGGGAATATGTCCCGGCCAACGTGCGGCTAAGGCAACGGCACATCCCAAATCATACAAGTTACATTTGCCTCGCGGAAATCCAGGGATACCGTGGTCTCCACTAACAACTATCAGTGTATTGTCCAACTTGCCAAGTTGCTCTAACCGATCTAAAAGTATTCCTAACCCGGCGTCGACGGCTAAACATTCGCCCAAGTAGTCGCAAACATCCTCACGGACCTCATCCACGTCGGGTAAGAAATCGGGAAGACGGCCCTGTAGATCATCTGGATTCAGTCCCCAAAGGGCTTTACCAGATCTTCGTTGCCATTTACGATGGGTGTTAGTTGGCCCCCACCAGTAACAAAACGGCGTATCCTCGGGACGAGCCTCTAAAAATGCATCGAAGTTTTGACGGACTTCATCGTAGAGGATTTGTTTAGCACCTTCAACCCCGTGTTCATCCATATTCTCAGTAGCGACAAAAGAGAATCGGCCGAAGGCGGTTCCGGCAGGAGCATATCGTGTTCGCTCACCACCATAGGGTTGATCGCGAGGTGTTCCAGGCGACCACACCTTGTAGGTGTAGCCAATATGGTAACCGGCCTCCTCCAATAATAGCGGATAGGTGGGAATTGATGAATCCCATACGGCACCAGAGAGAATCGCGCCTCGTCCCGTCTGCCAGAAGTAACGGCCTGAAAGCAGTGAACTGCGGCAAGGGGTACAAGACGGAGCCGGGACAAAGGCATTGGTGAACAGTACCCCTTCGTTGGCCACTCGGTCAAAATTTGGCGTATTCAGGAGTGCGCTAGGGGTTTGATCGCCTTCTACCTGACGGTAGGCGCTGGCGTATCGGCCCCAATCGTCAGCGAAAGCGAATAAGATGTTTGGACGCTTGTTCGTCATTCTAAACCTCTTTTAGTTGATAATTGTTTCGTAAAGTAGCCAATCGAATATCCCATTTTTCTAAATTGGCAACTTAGCTATTTTACAATATTTTTATAAGAGAGGGTCTAAAAGCTCTAAGTTGAGTTGATGGCAAGNCGCCTCNGCATGAGTTGTATCATGGCAATATAAATCATATTTTCACTTGNGCTAACCAAATATTTAGAGTCTTTACTCCATCGACGATACCGGTCCAGGCCAGCAAATGTAGGTTCAGCAATCCATCCTTTTGCGACTACTTTAAATCCTGTCACCTCATTCCAACCTGTCACTATTTCAAGCCTCCAGCTACCGACTCCTGGACCCTAGCCATTAATTTACCCCCATCTCCACCCTCGGCCCAGATCAATGTTAATCCAGTGGCCGTAACGGCTACTTTTTGTCACACCCATTTGGCACCATCTGGATCTAGTCTGTCCGCAGCTTGACTGATAGGCTTGGAATTAATCCCAACCTATCAACCAGAAGATGGCCCTTTCTAGCCTTTATTTTTTGGCCGGCATCATAGTGGGCCCCCTTGTTCTGTCCGTTTTTACCGCCTGACTATCAACGATCCCTGCACTGGCCTCTTTCCGCCTGGCGTCCGCTTCTCCAACTTCCTGACCTAACTTTTCATTAATCCTCGGCCAAAAACAGCTTTTCTTCCATGGCCTGAAGTAGCCCGACACACTTCTCCAGGGGGAAAGTCATTGGGGAACTGATGATTAGACAATCGGTGCTTGGATACGTCGATATATTTCCTACCCAGTAAGGCACTATACTAAAGACTAAGGAGAGCACAAAAATGAGGATGGTAAGTTCAGGATTATCTCATATCTGCATCAGTCTAATCGTTGCTGGCCTAATAGTTCCCGGTGCAACTTTAGCTGAAATCGAGCTTAAAGATTTGGCCGGACTATGGTTGTTCGATGAAGGTAGCAGTAAAGGGGGCAATGATGGTTTCGGTAACAAGAATGATGGTAAATTCGAAAAAGGCCTGAAAGGGGTTAAAGGCAAATTCGGCCGCGGTTTGGAATTTGACGGTACCCCAAACCTTGTCATCGTACCTCACAATGATCTGTTCAATTTTGCCGACGGTGATTTCACCATGGATTGCTGGATGGAAGGCAAGAAGCTCGACACCTGCGTGGTTATCAGAAGAAACAGTGGTTCTTTCTAGGTAATGAGTATACGCACCGATGTGTTGGTCACTAGCCTTTTCTTTTTAAAGGCCAGTGACCAACACATCGATGATGGGAAACAAAAATATTCAAAACAGGTTGGCACCATTGTGTGGTGGTGAGAAAAAGGGCGAGATTTCTCTTTCATATCGATGGCAAACTGGATGCCAAGCGGAAGGGGACAGTCAACATGGAAAACGCGGCTTTTATCGGTTTGGTGGGTGGGGGACGGAAAACTATGTCGGTAGTCTAGACGAGGTTTTCACCTCCAAGAAGGGCGTAGTGTTAACGGAGAAGGACATTCAACGGCTGGCTAAAGGCAGCTGGGACAAGGTCCTTTCGGTTTCCCCGGTGGCAAGACCAGTCTGACGTGGGCGGTAGTTTTTTAGATACTCGCGCATGGGCTGACTCTCGCTCTGGATGATAAACCGATGGAAGAATAGCTAATCTTATCCCTCCTGCACTATCCTTCCTTTTCCCTTTCTGAGGCCTAAACATCATAAAAAACTGCCCTTCTAAGAATCCACAAGGGTCAACTATCATACAAATGTCTGTCCATGATTATGTGTTGCTGAGTTAAGCACTAAGGCAACACCATAACAAGCAGACAGCCTAGATATGCGGGGCAACGGCCTTTAGGTGTTGTAATAACACGCGCGCGCGGATTTCGGCTAACTATTGGCGTTCCGCTTGATGGCGGCTTTCTGCTAGGGATTGTAGTTGCCGGCTCTGACTTCCTATGGTTACAACCACCAGAATTCTTGTTATATTCCGTCAACCTCCAATTGTGCAAGACCACCGGTAGGTTGACACAATCAGTTATAGTCTAGGTTTAAGCGGGTTTCAATAGTCCAGGGCTGAAAAGTGCCCTGTCCACTAGCTGGGAGCCATCTGGATTGTCTCTGAAGGTGGCCTTTAGAGATAGCAAAACGACCCCGGCCGAAGCCTCGTTGCCAGAGACTTCGGGGCGGAATCGGAATCTCAAGTCGGGCTGACTCATGGGGGGATTAACTGCTTGCCAGTTCAGCGTGAAACTCGGACCAGTCGTCTAGATTGTTGAGATTGACTGCGTCTAAGATCGAACCGTCGTCCTTCAGTCCAGAGGTGTCCAGAATCGACTTTCGCGTCTCATCATCGTGGTTGTAACCACGAATATCCGCGTTAATTTGATCTACTGCCTCTTGATCTAGGCTACCTCCCGATTGCTCCAGCACCCAACTTTCGAATTGAATATAGGTTGGAACATTGCTGTGCAAGTAGTCGAGTGTGGCTTGCCGGTCTAAACCGAGGGCAGTCAAGACCATCTGGTCGTAGCCATCACCACATTCGGGATAACCTGCTGCTAACTGACCTTTGGCATTTAAGATCACTTTGCACCATAAGCGCGGAAGATGCAAAACGCCGAGTGGGCCGGCGACGCCGGAACTGATTAAGGGTACCATTTGAAACTCCTTTGCAAATTAAGATTGAATAGAAGACCTTAACTGATAAAACATCAATAGCTTACACTAATTGGGCAATTTCGTAAAGTGTTTTTTATGCTTAATGCTTTTTTCTCTTATTTTCTCTCTTAATTTCCCCTGGCCCATCCGAAGGATGGGTCTTTACAAGCGGCGCAGCCCGTGCCTTTACCACTAGTTAGACGTTACGCCGAAGATAACGGCATAACAGACAGGAAGCCAAGGCCTGGCGGGTGATTGGAAGTGAGTACAAATGAAATTTAGCGCTAGACTTGACGTTAAGTACCTAATTGAGCTAGTGATATTTTGAATTAACCAAATTAGTTGGTTGATCGGACTTGTGCTGCGCGCCCCTTCCTGATAAAATGACCGGCAACTATCCTGATAGGGCATTTAAACCCAGAGCTATGCCAATCATGCCAATTACAACTTCGGCAACACTGGTTGCCAGAAAGATGACATTAGAATTAAACAAAAAACGTCAAGCAGAGGCTAGAAGGAAAAAGAATCAACTAAAGAAGAAAAGATTATCTCGAAAGACTACCGAGAAAGTAGCAAGCTAACCAGAGGCAAAAATTCTAGGAGTCCCGGCGGGTAACGCACGCAATCAATATGTTAGGTTTTTAGAATTTGGCGAATATGTCGGCCAAAATATTACCCAGATCCAAGATGACAATAGCCAATCGTTTACCACTTTATTTTTATCGTAGCGGTCATGATCTATAATTATACCAATCCTGGATTTATGGGGATAGAAATCTTCTATATTTTGGAATACACAATGCTCGCGTCGGCATTGATTGACGTATAATCTTGGACGATTGGGTTATTAAGCCCCATTCAAATGACAGCCTTTCCGCCCGGAGTTCGTCAGTATCTCTTGCTCTTTCCCGACCTTAATTCCTGCTTTTCCCGTCGGTAGATTATGGCGGGGATGCATCCCCGTCATAATCTACCGACGTTTTTGTCTTCCAACCGTGTCTGTGTTAATGCCTCGTTTTCATTTTTGAATCACGCTGGTTGTTCGTGATCCATTTCGGCGGTAAGTATACTCGTACTCTTTATCGGTAAATCCCAGTTGATNNAACCGGGCGATGNCACCATTTTTTGAACAGGNAACCCNAANTTTTGGGATGAAATGTCGAATTGCTTTGGCNTCAGAGAGNAACTCAGAGTCCACATAGTGGCTGATTACCNGTTGTTGTTCCTAGCTCAATTTCCCTTCACATCCCGGACAATGACGGCTCGGAAAATCGCCAACGTTTTTTCGTTTCAGATAGTGATTTTGCCATCGGCGGACTGTGTTTTCTTCCAGCGATAATAGTACTACTATGTCAGCTAGGGTACGCCCTTTGTCTATCAGGAGCATCGCCTTNATTTTATCCCGGTTTTACCATTTCTGGGCTGTCGATGGGCGTCTATTAACCCGGCCTTTTCCAACTCTTTTAAGTGCTATACCGCACCGGATGTAAAACTATATTTCGTCCTTTATTAGTCGGATGGTCTACACCTTCAACCCAAAGATAACGACGCAGTACTAGTTTCAGAGTGTAGCTTGTAATCTTAGCTAAACAACCTCTCCAAACTATAACCACTATTCTGGATTGAGTTGAAGGTGCTTTCAATCCGCTGCCTGAGACGGTTAAACTGGTCATCAAACACTTTTGGCTTTTGAACCTTCTGCTNCCTGCGCTTGGCAGCCCACTGACGAGGTACTTGGCGTTTTCTTAACTCTTGCGGCCACTAACCCTTCATAAACCTTGGTTATCAAAGATGTCATTGTGGAAGACAACCGCGNGCGAACATTCTTCGGCGACTGGTCGTTCCTCAACATTGGCCAAGACCAAGTCCAAGGCCAGCAGGACATCCTCCAGTGTGGTCAGCGTCACCAGTTGATAGCCNAAATACTTCATTGGGTGGCTAACACAAACACCATAGTTGGCGCTGCGGGCCAAATCACTCCTCTTTAGGCTCTGCTGACAACCAACCATTGGCAGCGGTTTGGTCTCCAGCAGGAACTAGGTCTGAAGATTGGCAGCCAACAGAACAACCCACACTTGAGGTCAGGAGTCTGGGGTACAGAGAAAGATAATTTTCTGGGATGANACCGAGAAAGTTTCACACCTGGTTTCTCTTTGTCCTGATGGATATCCTTTTGTCTGCACCAGTCATCCATCAGGACAAAGATGATAGTCAGCAAAGTTTTAACATCAACCTCCATCTAAGGAGCTCCCAAAATTTTTGCCCGCAGGTATACAAGAGATTGACCCAAATGTTAAGTCAATTGAGATCAAAATTCCATATTACGCGTATCCTTATTAGGTCTTAGAGATNTATTATCCCTTTAAGAGTTCCTAACCGGTCTGAGGCATTCTTGACTTTGCCTGTGACCTCTGCTATAATCAAAAATTAGTTTTTTAGGTGTCCTGAGCCTAGGGTAAGAGGGGAGGAAGATGTCGACAGAACTTGGTGACCACATCCAAAATATTCGCCTAGTTGATACTCACGAACACTTGCAGAAAGAAGATGGATGGTTGCAGAGTCAACCAGACATTCTGCAAGATCTATTTACCAACTACGTTCCCGCCGATCTTCATACTGCTGGCGCAACAGCTGAAGCCTTCCGTAATTTAACGGACAAGTCAAATCCCGATCTAGCTCAACGGTTTGAAGCCATCCAACCCGCCTGGGAGGCCACACAATTTACTGGTTACGGAGAGGCTGTACGATTGATAGCCAAATCAGTTTATGGGATTGATGAGCTTACCTCCGATAGCCTGATAGAGAATCAGCACAAAACCTTAGAGCTTTGCCGGGCAGGTGAACGGTATCGGCTACTATCTGAGGTGGCCAACCTNGATCATGTGCAGACTGACGACTTCTGTTGGCCCTGTCTGCCAGATTGCTCTGGACCGGACTTTTTCCTTTACGATTTGTCATGGGCAAGTTTCTGCAACGGGCAGGTAGATATACAGGCTATTCAGGCCGAGGTTGGCATTGGTGTTAGTGATCTCAACAGCTTGTCGCAAGCCATGGAAGCTATTTTTGAGAAATATGCGCCGGTCGCNATTGCGGTCAAGTCACAACACGCCTATAACCGAACGCTGAGATTGGTCANCTAGAACNGANGATNAAGCNGGTCATGCACTAGATCTAATTTTGAGAAGACCGGCCGACCAGATTGATACGGCGACCCGGCTTTGTCTGGGTGATTGGGCTTGGGCCAGAGGTCTCGAGTTGGCGACCCAGTATCGCCTCCCGTTCAAAATCCATACCGGCTACTATGCAGGTAACGACCGTATGCCGGTTTCTCGGATTTCAGCCGGGAATATGTGCGAACTTTTGGGCAGATATCCGCAAGCCAAATTTGTTCTGATGCATATCGCCTATCCCTATAACAATGAATTAGTGGCTTTGGCCAAGCATTATCGAAACGTCTGGGTAGATTTATGCTGGGCTTGGAGTATTGATCCCTACAGNTCCCGCGACTTTTTGCGACGGTTTATCCATGCGGTTCCAATCAATAAGTTATTCGCTTTTGGTGGCGATACCCAATGGCCGAGCAGCGCGCTAGCCTACGCTATTCAAGCGCGTCNGGAGATTGGAAAAGCATTGACTGCTGAGATTGACGAAGGATATTTGACCGAAAAACAGGCCATGACCATCGCAGATAGGATTATGCACGATAATCAGTATGACTGTTTTGACCTGGTGGGGACTCGAACGAACATTCATTCAACTTGAGATATTACAGACANGAACTTGTTGAAAATGGGCAAACCACTAAGCAAAGTAAACCGACTCGAAATGCTGGATCTGCAACGGACTCGCACCCGTGCCACCCAATTGACACGCGCTAAAGATACGCCNAGTAAAATCCATAAACGTGCTTTTACCGCCAGCTCCAGTCATCTNGGTGTCGGAAGAGATACTAATGGACACCTGATGGGGAGTGGTGTGATCGTTAATCGGGCGATCTGAATGGGTAGTGAATAAGCCTGATTTTCAGTCTAGGAATAGTTGGTTTAGAATAGTGGATTCCTAATTTGAAATTCTTAATTTTTTGATGAAGCAGTGGCAACTCAAGACACAAGATGACGACTTAGCAGATCGACTAGCCAAACACCTCGATATTTCTGTGATGTTGGCTAAAATTCTGATTGGACGGGGAATTGAAACCGCTGCAGATGCTCAGTCCTATCTACATCCTACCTACCGGGATCTACACTCACCCTTTCTCCTCAACGACATGGAGAAGGCTGTAGATCGGGTCGAGGTCGCAATTCAGCAAAATCAGCAGATCTGGATTTACGGCGATTACGATACCGACGGTACAACCTCAGTTTCCCTTTTGATGTGCTTCTTCCGCCATATAGGTGTAGTGGCACATTACTACATCCCAAACCGATTTGATGAGGGATATGGACTCAATAAAGAGGCGATTCAAACTCTAGCCAATAAAGGTTGTCAATTGCTGATTACAGTTGACTGCGGGGTTACATCGGTTGCAGAAATAGCACATGCAAACGCCTTGAGCATCGACGTTATTATCACCGACCACCATCAACCACCACCCGACCGACTCCCACCCGCTCATGCCATTATCAATCCCAAGATGCCCAATAGCCAATACCCGTTTGAAGGCTTAGCTGGCATTGGACTTGCCTTCAAACTGGCCCAGGCTATTTTTTCTCGAACCGAGCAACAAGACGGATCCAACCCGGACGAGTCGACGAGAGTAGTAAGCAAAAACGACGGAGGCAACGATCAAATGAATCCGTTCTTGGAATCTCAACTCGACTTGGTGACGCTAGGAACAGTGGTTGATATGGTTCCGCTGGTGGGAGAAAATCGAACTCTGACTCGTGTTGGATTACCAATTTTAGACCGGCGTCAGCGTCCCGGAATTCGAGCGTTATGTCAAGTGGCAAATGTTGATCCAAACCAGGGTTTGAACGGCTATACGCTCGGCTTTCAACTTGGGCCACGTATTAATGCCGCTGGACGGATGGATACGGCACATAAGGTAATCCAGCTGTTGATGACTGAATCTGATGATGAGGCTAAGACCGTAGCCGAAGATTTAGATCGACTTAATACTGAACGTCGTCAACAGCAAGATCGAATCGAACAACAAGCGATCAAGCAGATAGAGGAAAAAGATCTGAGTAGAATGAAGAGTCTGGTAGCGGCACATCAAGACTGGCATCCGGGTATCATTGGTATTGTCGCTTCCCGAATCAAGGACAAGTACCACCGTCCATCCTTTTTACTAGCAATCAATGGTGAATATGCACACGCCTCTGGTCGAGGTATCGATGGAATCAATATCGCAGATGGCCTCAACGCATGTGCCGATCTATTGGTCAAACATGGTGGACATAAAGCGGCAGCGGGTTTTACCATTGAAACTGAAAAGATTCCAGAATTTGAGGAAAGGTTCAACCAGTTCGCGGATCAACATTTGACCGAAGATCATTTGCAACCTAGATTGCTAGTTGACTTCGAAGTAGATCTAGACCAGATTGAGCTCAACGCTCTCAAAGAATTGAATGCACTAGAACCGACAGGAATGAAGAACAATCGGCTGTGCTTAGTGACCCGAAATTTGAAGGTGAAAAATAGGCCTCGCATTGTGGGGCACGATCGACGGCATTTGCAATTTTCGGTGACGGATGGTCATCGTACTGTTCAGACAATTGCTTTTGGGATGGCTAACCATTGTGTTGCCTTGCAAAATCGTAATGTGCGCTTGAATCTGGCGTTTTCACCTGAAATTAACCGCTGGCAAGATCAGGAAAATCCACAGTTGCAGATCCAGGATATCCAGATCGAAACCGTAGGGCGAAATGTTCACCCTCGCTCTCAGTCAGAGGAACAGCAAGAGATTTATCCACCTAATGCGCAACCGAGTGTAGCTAAACTGGTGGACCGGCGGAATGTACGGGGCGGTAAATCTGGCTATATAGCCAAAGTACTGGACCGCAGTCAACCAACGGTGATCTACGTTCGTGATGATTTGGCTATCGAAAAATGTTTTCAGAATCTACAGACTTCCAGTGGTCGCCAGATGGGGCGTTGTGATTCAGGTCTAACTAATCCGCAAAAGCAAATTTTGGCGGAGATGTTGGCTGATGGACAAATTGATGCTATCGTCTCAAGCGAAACGCTACCTCATCTGCCACGCGTCACCCATATTATATTCTGCCATCCAGTTTTGGAACTGGATCAATTTTACCAGCGGTGTGGTCTCGCCTTTGCCGATGCCCTCCAATCTCCCCTTTCACAGGGACAATCGAGGATAAATTTAACGATCTACTTGCATCTGTTATATAGCGATCAGGATTTTACGATAGCGGAGGAGTTACTTAATCGTCAGTATCCAGACCGGCAACTTTTAGCGCAACTCTATCGCTACTTACAGAGATTGGTAGCTGAATTTGAGAGTAGGCCCGGGGTAGATTTGGAGCATCTACTTAAATTTGTTCAAGGGCAAGGCATCTCACCTGTCACCACCACCTCGGCATTAGCCGTCTTCGAGGAGTTAGAGTTGATTAATGTTTCCTCATTGGCTTCAACCTGGATTGAACTTCCGGCAACCTCTCAACCGAAAGAACTTGATCAGTCGCAACTATTCCGTCAAGGAGTCCGGGCTAAACAATCAGCCCAAGATAGTTTTGTTCTCTTAAAGCAGAATCTGGAACAGATTTGGAACAACCTTTCACATGAGTGCCAATCAACTAATCCAAGCAATTAAGGCCTATAATCCGGAAGCAGATTTCGATCTGCTCAGTCAATGCTACGAATACGGACAACAGTGTCATAACAGCCAAAGGCGTAAGTCTGGCGAGCCGTACTTTTCTCACTGTGTCGAAACGGCTAAAACCTTAATCTCACTGAAGCTCGATCTGAATACCATTTGTGCAGGTTTGCTGCACGATACAATCGAGGATGTTGATAGTGCTACTGAAAGGCACTTGGCCAACAAATTTGGCGACACAATTGCGGCTTTAGTTCAAGGCGTTACTAAGATCAGTAAGTATCCGTTGCAACAGCATGGCCGGGATGAACAGCGGCAAGCCGAAAACTATCTAAAGCTGCTTCTGGCCACGGCACAAGACGTACGAGTGATTTTGATTAAATTGGCAGACCGACTGCATAATATGGAGACATTGCAGTTTCAGCCGGAAGATAAAAGACGGGAAACCGCTAAAGAGACGCTGGAGATCTATGCACCAATTGCACATCGACTCGGTATTTCACGAATCAAGAATCGCTTGGAAGATATATCTTTCAAATACTTATTACCTTATGAGTACAAGAATATCGCTAAAGCTCTGAACCGGAAATTGGCTGAACGCGAAGCCTATGCGGAGGAAACGGCTAGTCACATTAGCGCTGTTTTACAACAAGCGTCGATTGATGCCAGCGTAGGCGGTCGCCCCAAGAACATCTACAGTATTTACCAAAAAATCAATGAGAAAGGAATCCCTTTTGAGGAGATCTATGACCTGATTGGGATGCGGGTTCTGGTCAATCGTGACATTGACTGCTATACTGCGGCCGGTGCAATTCATACTCGCTGGCCACACGTTTCTGAGCGATTTAAGGACTTTATCGGGTTACCCAAAGCCAACGGTTATCAATCACTCCACACGACTATTTTAGACCATGGCCGTCGTGTCGAAATTCAGATTCGGACGCACAGTATGCATAAAGTGGCTGAAGAGGGGATCGCTGCCCACTGGCACTACAAAGAAGGAGCCCCTTCGAGTAAGCCCAGCCAAAATATTTTTAAGTGGTTGAAACAAACACTTGAGGACATTCAGGAGTTAAAAGGAGCAGGTCAGTTTATCCGATCCTTCAAGACCGAGCTCTTCGGTGACGAGGTTTATGTCTTTACGCCTAAAGGAGACATAATTGCTCTTCCTTCGAGATCTACACCAATTGATTTTGCCTATAAGATTCATACTCAGGTCGGTAACACTTGCATTGGTGCAGAAGTCAACGGGATGGTCGTCTCGCTCCGTTACCGACTACAAAATGGAGATCAGGTCAAAATTAATACCAACGCAAGTGGTCATCCCGGCCGAGACTGGTTACGCTGGGTCAAAACGGCCCGTGCTCGTAATAAAATTAAACAATGGTTTAAGGAGCAGGATCGAACCGAAGCCATCGAACTGGGGAAGCGGCTACTTCAGATTGAACTACGGCGATTTGACCTCGATTTACTCTCATATCTTAGATCGGCTGACTTCCTGGCGGTAGTTGGGGACGAGAAATCTTTCGTTACAGCGGATAACCCCGCTCATACATCCGTTTTTACTGAGGTCTCCGCTCATACCTCGACACCTACTCAACAATATTTTCAAGATGCAGAAGAATTGTTAGAGCAAATTGGTATTGGCGAACTGTCGGCCGGTGAGATCATCAATTTGGTGGACCAGGCTAAAAATAGCCGTTCTGAACTAGAAGCGACGGCTGAAAGTCAGGAACCACTAGTATTCCAGTCGACACCTCTCATTGAGTTGAACCAGATAGATCTGACCGGCACCCGGATTATGAAGTGTTGCCGCCCCATACCAGGTGACGAAATTATCGGTTACATTAAGCGTGGGGGCGGTGTGTCGGTACATCGCACTAATTGTTCACGGCTACCGAATGATCCCGACCGTCTGATTAACATCGAGTGGAAATCGATTGATCAGATACGATATGCAGTAGATCTTATCATTGAGTGTCACGATCGCCCCGGAATTTTGGGTGAAATTACCACAGCCATCGCTGGGTTTCAGGTCAATATTAGAGAAGGAAAGTTTGGACCGATTCTGGCTGACAGAAGTAAGGATACTATCAACTGCCAGTTTGAAGAGGATGGGTTCGGCTTTGAAAGGCTAACGGTTGAAGTGACAGGTTTAGAACAACTAGACCAACTCCTAGGTGCAGTGCGAAATTTGGAGGGAGTAACTAAAATTACTCGAGTGTGAGTACCTTTAACCGGAGGATAATTGGATGGTAAATTCTAAATTCATAAACATGTCCCCCAACTTGATTGGGGGATGTAATCAAGTCGAAAGAGGGTGAGATTGGGTATCGGTTGGCATTCGTGATATTGCTTTGGTGATTTTGCCAGTTCTAATGCAGCGTGTACACACGCGGATTCGTCGGACACCGCCGTCCATTCGCACACGAACTTTCTGTAAATTGGGTAACCATCTTCGCTTGGTATGAACCCGAGAATTACTAATCCGATTTCCAGTCATCGGTTTTTTCTTACAAACCATACACTCTCTTGCCATTTTCCACTTTCCTAATTGTGCCCCCGACCGGAGGTCAGCGCCTTCGGTTAGAGTGAAGACATCCGCTGGGGCGAGGATAAACTTTATTTATTACACTGCCGGACAAAACCTATCTAATCTATCATAGGTCCCTATACAAGTGCAATATTTTTTCAGTCCGGTTATTTTCAGCAGGCTCGTTCAAATCTGTTGCGGGTTGCTCCTTGTTTGGGTAATAGCTTGCCGGCAGCAATCGACGGTGACGCAGGAAGAAATAGACAAACCGCCGTCTTTCGGTATCGTTTCCGGTGCGGTCAGCGATGAGAAAACGGAACACCCAATTCCGGAGGCAACTATTACCCACCTCGATCAAACCATTACTACTGACGAGCTAGGACGGTATGTTCTACGCCAAATTCCGCACGGAAAGAGTCACCTTTTGTCTATCCGATCGGTTGACTATCAGTCCCTTGAACTGAAGTTTGACCTCAATCAAGACTACCTCCCACTCAACATTTCACTGATTCGAGCTAACGACGTGGAGCAGGAGGTAAACGATTACCTGACTCGCCTCTCCGATTTGGTGGCCGGGATGAAAGAGGTCGATAAAATTGAATCTCATTTTGCACTCGACTACATAGTATCAGATGACGTCGTCACGCAATTCGGTGTTGGTACAGGCGTTATTCCGGCCGATTTTGCTGAAGTGCGTCCTACTTTCAAAAAACTATTTGAGGTTTATGATCGTCTACTCTTTCAATTTCACGATGTTAAAATTCAGGTCGATTACGCTCGTCAGGCATCTGCGACGCTTTCGCTGGATGTGATTTCTGAAAGAGGTCGTCGTCGCAACCGACAGGAAATTCAGGTAAAAGCCAAAATCGATTTTCAGAAAGAAAATGGTGTTTGGCAAGCCTATTTCCTCCGACTATTCGAGGTCAACATTAATCTATGAGCTCCGACTTTAAATCATTGCCAGTCGAAGATCTACGACAGTTGATCCGCTATCACGAACATAAATACTACGTCGTGAATCAACCCCAGATTTCTGACCATGAGTTCGATCAGTTGATGGCGCAACTCGGCCAACTGGAAGCCGTAGAATCACACACACCCCCTGCGGATTCACCTACACAGCGAGTTGGTGAATCTGTCGTCGATAATTCGCTCGGTACCCGGGTACAGCATCATGGCCCAATGCTTTCGCTGGAAAACACCTACGATCCAGAAGTTCTACGATCTTTCGATCAGCGAGTTCGGCAGGCATTGCCAGGTCAGGAAATTACCTACATTAGTGAACTGAAGATCGACGGGCTAGGTGTAGCGCTATTCTACCAAAATGGTTGCCTATCATACGGTGCGACTCGTGGCGATGGTCAGTTTGGCGAAGATGTGACGGTAAATTTACGAACTATTAAATCGATTCCTCTACGTTTGAAGGCAATCGCATTGAAGCCTGCGCCGGATCAAATCGAGGTTCGAGGTGAGGTTTTTATGCCCAAAGCCGCTTTAAACCTAGTTAATCAACAACGAGAAGCTAATGAGGAACCATCTTTTGTCAATCCCCGGAATGCGGCGGCAGGTTCGCTTCGTTTACTGGATCCTGGTATTACGGCACAACGACCCCTTGATATTTTTCTCTACCACCTCAGTTTTGGTGTCGATCTACAAACGCATCAACAGTCCCTAGATAAGATTCAGAAATTTGGCTTTAAACTCAACCCATACAATGAGATTCATACCACTATTGATGGCGTAATTGACTACTATCATCGCCTGAGCCGGATCCGTCATACCCTTGACTATGAAGTAGACGGAATTGTGGTTAAAGTCAATGACCTTGCACAACAACGAGCATTAGGAACAACTGCTAAATTCCCCCGTTGGGCCATTTGCTGTAAGTTTCCGGCGCCACAAGCGACGACTCGCATTGAACGGATTGAGGTTCAGGTCGGTCGAATGGGGGTGTTAACCCCCGTTGCACACCTACAGCCGGTGGAAGTGGGAGGCGCAACGATTACCCATGCTACCTTACACAACGAGCAAGAGTTGATTCGGAAAGACATTCGAATCGGAGACCAGGTTGTCCTGAAACGGTCCGGTGACGTGATTCCCAAAATCACTCAGGTTTTACCAGACAAGCGAAACGGTAAGGAGAAGATTTTTCGCCTACCGGATCTCTGCCCTGACTGTCAGTCTCCAATCCAAAGATCTGAAAACGAAACTGCGGTTCGTTGCGTCAACACAGAATGCCCGGCTCAACGGAAACGCCGAATCTGCCACTTTACCTCCCGCTCGGCTTTGGAAATTGAAGGACTCGGCGAGCAGATCGTTGATCAATTGGTCGAAGCAGGTCTGGTTAAAACCGTAGCAGATTTGTATCAGTTACAAATGGGAGATTTACTGGGGCTGGAGGGATTCGCCGAAAAGAAAGCCGGTAATTTGCTTCGAGCGATCGAGAACAGCAAAATCGCCGCTCTACCCTGTGTCCTATTTGGACTAGGTATTCAACATGTTGGTCAAACGGTTGCAGTTTCCGTATGCGAAAACCTGTCATCGATGGATACCATCATGGAGGTAACAACCGAGCGATTACAAGAAATTGATGGCATTGGTGAAAAGATCGCTAATAGTCTGGTTGGATTTTTCAGTCAATCCGAAAATCGGAATCTGATCTCACGGTTGCGAGAAGCCGGCTTACAACTCACCGCTATTGAGGCGTCAACTACCAGTTCGTCTGATTGGCGCAATTTCTTTGTGGACAAAACCTTTGTTCTAACCGGCACATTGACAACTATGACCAGGGCTGAAGCCACACAACAGATCAAGGATTTAGATGGTAAAGTTACCGGTAACATCAGCCATAAGACGGACTTTCTGGTTGTGGGTGACTCACCCGGGTCTAAACACAAACGAGCTTTAGAACTAGGAGTAGAGGTGTTGACCGAAGCCGATTTTCAGCGATTGATTTTACGCTAGTATATCGTGTGCTGGCACGGCTCACTACCCCTATTTCCGGCCTGGGCCTGAACAACAAGGCGGTCGTCTATATCCGTGCTGCCCGCCAGTTGGAATCGCTGCTACCCCTTTGGTCTGTGACACCAGCAGGCGAGTTGCTTTCAGGTCGACAGGACAACCAGGCTTACACCACCGCTGACATTAGCCGGTCTTACATTGTCTATTTCCTCTCCAGTGGGGTACTGGATTGACATCGACACCGATCAACTCTCCACCTCTAAGCAGCAACCACAGCTAGATCTATTGGCTGAACAGCAATTTCTCTGGCCGTGCCGAGTAGCGAAAGTCGAGTGATCGTTATCCTCAGTTCCCAGGGAAAAAACCAGCATACCCGGATACCGTTCCAACAGTGCTCCGGTCAGGTGGTGACTCCTAGTTCTAACTCAATCTTGCATGACAATATAACGGCACAATTGCTGAGCCCGGGCGGACATCTGATCGTAGTGCCGTCGAGGCAAATGACTGGACAGGTGTTGCCGAAACCACGGGGCATAGTATTGCACGCTAGTCATAGGGCGGGGTTGGGTCGAATTATTGGCGGTTCCGCCATGCCAGCAACGCACGTCACGGATTAAAGCGGCCCCCGTTGGCACGCAGATCAGACAGCTTTTCATCCACGGTGGTTCTTCCTCTAAAGTAGGAATTTGGGCTTGCGACCGCTGGGTACAGGGAATTTGTCGGATAGCCCCATTATCTTTAGTGAAATCGACCATGGGAAAGTTTACTACCAGTGTCGGCGGTGGCAGAGAACGGTAAGAGATTTGGTCTATCCAAGGGTCAGTGAAACCCAGTTCGTTACCGTCCGAATGGAGCGGTTGAATCTCAGCCGTGGGCAGGGAAAAATCTCCACCAGCCCCGTTACAGACGAAATTTCCACTGTTCCAAATAGCTTCGACAATGGCTAAAATAGGCGGCAGATCAACCAACTCGCACCATTCAAAATGATGAATTTGGTTGCCAAACGAATAGCGATGGTGGCCGCGGTTACCAATCCGTTTAGGATCTTTATCGACAATTTCTTTGATGACGCAATTGGCCGCCTTCTGTATCCGTTCCAGTTGCGCTCCAACCAAAACATTCCGCACAGCTACAAACCCGTCTCTCAATAAGATCTGCTTGGCTCGATCGACTTCGTCTGGTTCCAGAATGTCAATTTCCAGCAAAATTTTGGCCCTCTCAATTTTATCGATTAACTTAGCTAACGCACGATATGGGACAGGAAGGATTGTGAGCGGCGAAGTCCTTCGGCTTGTGCCGGCCAATCTTTCCAGTAACGGTAGTCCTCCAGTTCAACACTAACGATACCATCGAAGCCTTCATCCTCCAATCGCTGCATCACTTTCAGCCAGTCTACGACCCCGTCTCCCGGGATAGTGTAGCGCCACCAATCTTCACCAAAACCGCGCGGGTTATGGAAAACAGGGCCAAGATTCCCGTGCAGATAGTGCGCTTCCTGATCGAAAACAGTGTCTTTGGCGTGAACGTGCAGTACTTTATGGGCAAATTCGTTTAGCGCTCGCAGATGGTCGATGCCAATCCGCACCAAATGAGAGGGATCGTAGTTAAGGCCCAATCCGTTGGGGCAGTCAGCGAACATAACACGCCACATTTCAGGGGTACAACCGAGCGCCGGATATTCAGGGCTTCCGCCGGGCCAACCTTCGATCGCAATAAAGACCCCTTTCGAAGCCGCAAATTCGGCGATTGGCGGGGTGGTTTTCCGCCAAATTTCGTAATTTCTCGCTCGTCCTAAAGAGGCGTCTTCAGGTAGAAACACGCAGAACATAATCGAGATATTGTTATCGGCGGCGGCAGAAATAGCTGATTTCGCTGCGGCTGCGCCCGTTTTCTGCTTGCCGGGATCAGTACTGAGAAGATCGCGGACAGCGGGTAAATCCGCCGTACCTATGGTCAATCCTGCTCCAGTTGCCGCTTGCACCACATGGCTGGTTACATCGCCAATGTCAATGGCATCAAAACCGGTATCTTTGCACCAGGCGCAAAAGTCTTCAAATGGCATCTGGCTGGCCGCTCCGGGTATCCGTAATCCAATTTTCATTGTAAATTCCTTATGTTAATTTATCACCAATGCTGAAATTGTTGCTGACTTTCTTGGCTTTGCTATTATATCGATCCAACCTCTATTTTGCACCACGAATTATTGTACTGTATTAATGGCCGGACCATTGTAGGCCTCAGCGAAAATCTTTACCACGCTGGGTATCCCGGCACTAATATGAAACAGCAGCGTCGAACGCTGTTTTTCTCCTATGAACCTTCCCAATACGCTGACTGGTTCGTTTCACTGTCGGATGAATTCATTGAAGGGGGTACACGGCGACAAAAGAGGCTATTGCGTAGACCCGGCCATTGGCAGCAAGAATTTAAAGCGGCGACCAAATTGAAATAGACGGGGCCAATTAGCCTTGGTGTACACCGGCCTAGGACTCCTAAAGTATTGAAAAATTCAAGAAGTTTTTGGAATTGTCAGGCTATAAACCCGCTGTCCCTATTGATTGGGGCGATACCACTGCCTACGCTAAATGGGCTGGGAAAAGGTTAGTTACAGAGAAAGAATGGGAGTTTGCGGCTAGAGGCGAATTGATTAACAAAGAATATTCATGGAGAGATGGTGAGAGTTTAGCCCATGATTATACCAACTTTGAAGAAACCTGAAACCTTCTTTTTACCTTGGACATCCTCGGATCCCGTTCAGCACGATTATTACTGAAAGCGATATCAGGAACTCGTGAAACAGCAATACTACTGCAGCTTCGTATTTTTTGAGCTGATCCCAAAGATTATGCGCCGCCGATTTGGCTAACCGGCCTCGTTTCCCGCAAGGTCGCTCCGTAATAGGCGGCAACTCTTTCACACCACGAGTGAGACTGTGCCGGTAACCTTGGTGCAAATTGGCCAGTTCCTGATCAGTCAACTGCTTCTCCTCTGGGGCAGAAACTTCTGCACAACTTTCCCTAACAACCTTTTCATATTATACGCCCATGGGTAGCCATTGCGCGCTATGACAAAGACCAGTTCGCGTAACAGGTGTGAACCACACAGGCCATGATCACCGTGATCGCGGGAGAAGTGGGAAGAGCAGCAATTGTGAATCATCGTGCCACCCATAAGGTGGAATAATATGAATGGTTTCAATCGTCTCTTGGCCCCCTTTTCGGGGCCGTAATTTGCCGGTCAGGTCCCGGCCAGCATAGACATGAGTCCATTGTTTGCTTCGCTCAACCCGTAGTGAAATCTCATCGACAGCCAATGACGGCTGAGCCAACAATTGCTCCCTGGGCCAGTCTTCCAAGGCATAATAGAGCCACAAGATATATTTTAGCCGGCTCGCTGGTGCGATCAGTTCACCAACCATTGACCGGCGTAGGCTCTGTCAGCGGTTGAGCGAGGCCATCTGACTGACCAGTAGGATTGATGGCCAATGCCTTTAGACCGTTTCCGTCCTGGCCTATGCAGATCAGTTGGGAAATGACCTTCGCTGGTCTCATCACACCATGGACATTGCTTGATCTCAGCCCCTATATGTTGGACCATTTTCTCAAACACAATATCTATTTTGGCTCACCACAAACCTGACAGGCCTTGACTTCAACTGTCACAATCGTCTTTGGCTCATATCTATTATGGGCCAATCCATGCCGCTTTTTCGCCTTTTCTCTTGCGGCCAGTTTGCGCCAGAGAGGATTCCTAGTCGGGGATCTCTCCCTCGGCATTGAGCTGATTGAAGTCTGCTTTGAGACGGCTGACTTCATCTCTGACCAAGGCTTTATCGAGTGCTGACATGGTTCAAGGGTATGATGCTGTTTGCATAAAATAGTATCATACCATTGGTTTTTTCGACCGCCTGTCGAGCGATTAAAAAGGAATAAACGAGGAATGCCAGGAACGCAAGTCTCATCTTTGGAGCTATGCTGTCATAGAGGCATTCAGGGGGCACTGAGTCGATTTTCAGGTGGCAAACCTGAGTTTATATTTAGGGACATGACTAGAACAGCGGGTTTTTTCGAAAGATTCTCAGCATAATATGGTACAAATTATTATACCTGTCATTGAATCTAAATTCGCATTCCTTAAGATCAAAATAAAACGATTCTCTCCTAACTCTGCGGAACTTTGCCAGACCGGTTTTAGCATAACCCCAGAAGCTTTCAATACCGTTAATATGGGTCTTTCCTCCAACAAACCCCTTCTTCCCATGATGGATTCTAAAGTGTTTTTTGTCTCCCAAATCAACCAATCCATTGTATCCACGCTACCCATCTGAATGAATAATTGTTTCCATTTTTACTCGCTCCCTAAAATGATATCCTGGAGTGTTTCTCGACTAGCCTCAGGGACAATTTCTGTCTAAACGTTACCATTCCGGTTGAAGATTCCGAATACAATTGTCTTACTTACTACTGGCGCCTCGGCCGCGTTTACCTTTGACTTTTCTTACTCCAAAATAATTTTCATCGATTTCGACTTCTCCTCTAAAGGGGAATTCCAGATCACAAAACTCGGCGATTGGAGTGCGCATGGCAGTGAGATAGCTGTTGACTGTATTGCGATTGAGAGGGGAAAGTTGACTGATTAGAACCGCATTCAGATTCAGGGAAAACAGCTTAACCAAAGGTCTACATTTCTTCTCAGGAATTCGGCAACACTTAACATACTTGTTGCTCATAGTTATTTAACAACTTGCGGTCATTCATGTTATATGTCCTAGTCTTGACCTCAAATTATCTGTCGCTCCTGCGCAACTTATTTAGCACCACTTTTGTCTGCTCTGATACCAACAGCGGAAGCGTTCATGTCGAAAACTAAATCATTACCACCAGCAGGAGTCGCATCCATAAAAATAGTTTTAACGTCAGAACTACTAGAGGTATAGTAAACCCAAGCTTCTATGATAAATTTAGCCATATACCAGAAGCCAACACAACCAGCAAAAGTAATAGACTAATACGTTTCATTTCAATCACCTCAGTTTTCAACATTGCCAAGTTTAAAAGTGGATCATAATTGCAGTATATATAGAAGTGCTAGTAGGGTAGCGTAAACAAATCGGGCCAATGACCAATATATACATTTGTAAAGTAATATTCAGGTAATGTTAGCAGATACTGCGAAATCATCTGGATTCTCACTTACGTGGGAATAACAAGACCTACTTTTGGAGCTATTCCTTGCAAGAGCGAATGTCCTGACGTCCGCACCAGTCCAAAAGAGGAGTGCAATACCGGCCTTATTAGTGCAGTTGGACCCCTACAACAAGACTTCCGTATTTTTCCCCTCAGCGACTGGGCATCTGCACAGGAGTAACAGGCGAGCCGGCGACGACCTGATGTCACCTCCACAAAAACGCCCAGAGGTAGGCGTCTCCAACCTGCTTAGTTCGATCCGTCGTTATCTCCTGCTTTCCTAGATACTCTTCCTGGCTGGTTTTAAATATAACCGGTCGATCCATCAGGTCTAATCGGACAGGTTCGTTGCCAATGTGTATAGTCGTTATCTCGAATAGCGTCTTCGTTAATTTCAACCCCCAGTCCGGGCCGATCCCGTAGTTCCAAGTACCCGTCATTGGGCAAGTATGGTTCATCAACCCAGTTATTCCACCTCGAGCTAGTCGGCAGAATATATTCCAGGATCTTAAAATTGGGTGTGGCCGCAGCAAAGTGCACGTTAACCGCTGTGGCTAACGGTCCCATTGGATTATGCGGGGCGATTGTCACGTAATGAGCCTCAGCAATAGCCGCAATTTTCCGCATCTCCAACAACCCACCGCAAATACAGATGTCAGGTTGAATAATATCAGCGCCTTGCGCAGCAATCAGGTCCAGAAATTCGAAACGCGTATATAACGATTCACCTGTAGCCAGGGGCACCTGCATTTGAGCCCTTAACTTTGACCAGGCGGGAATGTGTTCCGGTCTCAAGGGTTCTTCGTAAAAATAGGGGTCGTATGGCGCCAGAGCGTTGGCTAACTGTAACGCTCGAATAGGTTCGAAAATTTTGGCATGTGGGTCAAAAGCGAATTCCCAATTCTCAGGTGTGTGTTTTCGGATGTCGGCGAAATAATCAGCAGCAGTGGCACAAACCCGCCCCCACCGATCTGCGTCCGGATCAAGGAGGTATGGGCCCGTTTTAAAGGCGGTAAATCCCCACTCTTCATGAAGCCGTTGTGCACTATCGCTGAGTTCTTTTCCGCTTCGGCCACCGATACCATGATAGACACGAACCCTGTTCCGGGCCGCACCGCCGAGCAACATATAAACCGGTAATCCGGCCGCCTTACCACTGATATCCCACAGAGCGTGATCGACAGCAGATATCGCAGACAGACCAGCGCCACCTGGGGGAAAGCGAAACTGTTGATGCAGTTTCATCATTATGTATTCAATTCGACGAGGATCGTCACCTTTAACCATTTCAAAGATGTAGTCAGCGATTGGTTCTACTGAAAGATCTGGACCGGTTGAATATGCTTCGCCCCAACCGTAAATGCCTTCATCGGTTTCAACTTTCAGCAATGCTCTTGGCCGGCTACCGAATTGGGCAACAAAGGTTTTGATACCTGTTATCTTCACTTGTTTTCCCCTTTAATTGTCAGTTAAACGCAGTAATTCTCGACACATTTAATTTAGGATAGAAGTAACTTAGGATAGAAGACGATTTTTGTCAATGATAATTCTCGACAAATATAAGGATAAAATCAAAAAGTGCACGGCCGAATACCAGTTTGTCACAGATGATGTGTTGAAGGAATGAGTTTATTGTGGTATGATGCCTGTGGATAAAATTGTCTGTAATTTGGTGGAATTTATAATGAAATATCGGATGCTCGGCCGGACAGGATTGCGGGTATCTCTGGTTTCCTTGGGGTCTGGAGGTCCAAGCCAACTTGGTCAAAATACGGGCGTGCCTGAACCAGAGGCGCACAGGTTGGTGCAGACCGCTCTGGATATGGGGATCAACCTGATCGATACCGCTACCGGATACGGCCAAAGTGAAGAAATTCTGGGACGCGCCCTTAAAACTATCGATCGAGATCGATACTATATTGCTACCAAGACCCGGCCAACAAAAAATAATCGGATACTCTCCGCCTCAGAGCTTACTCAGCAGGTGGAGACAAGTTTGAAACGGCTGCAACTGGAGACTATCGATATTTTTCAGTTTCATGGTGTTCTACCCAATGAATACGACGGTGTCAGAGACAGTTTGGTGTCTACGGCCCAAAAACTCAAGTCGCAGGGTAAGATCCGTTTCATTGGTATCACGGAAATGTATTTTCAAGATGGCGAGCATCAAGTGTTGCAACGTGCTGTAAAGGACAACCTGTTTGATACGGTGATGGTCGGTTACAATTTACTGAATCAGATGGCAGAGAAAACCGTCTTTCCGCTATGCGATGCCCACAATGTTGGCGTATTGATCATGATAGCTGTGCGCAGAACTCTCAGCCGAGTCGAAGCATTGGAAAAAACGATAGCCGATCTCAAGAAGAGGCGCACAATCCCAGAAGACGCGCTGCCCGATAAGAATCCGCTCGGATGGTTAGTAAAAAACAGTGTGGAATCGGTAACGGCGGCCGCCTATAAATTTGCTGCAGCCCCCGAGGCGGTATCTACCGTCATCACCGGCACTTCAAAGCTGTCACACTTGAGATCTAACATTGATGCTATCCTCGGGTCTCCGTTAGCAACTGAAGATATGGCACGACTAAATGATATATTCGGACATATGTCCGAGAGTTTGGGGAATTGAAAACGACAAATAGGAGAGGTTTCAATGGTTAATTTTGCAGTTGTTGGTTTAGGTATGGGACGGGGGCGGTCCCAGTTGATTCAACAGACAGAGGGTGCAGAACTAAAGTGCGTGGTCGATCTAAATGAGGAGTTGGCCAAAAAAAGCGGCGGGGAGTTGAACGTCGAGTGGACGACCAATTTAGACGATGCCCTCGGCCGAAGTGATGTCGATTGCGTGATGGTAATGACGCCGAGTGGAACACACGCCGAACTCGGGGTTCGTGCTGCTAAAGCCGGTAAACATGTAATTACCACCAAGCCGATGGACGTTACCACGGAAGCCTGCGACCGATTAATTGCGGCCTGCGATGAAGCCGGTGTGATATTGGCTGTTGACTATCAAAGCCGATATGTCGAGAACAACTACCGTGTAGCGGAAGCCCTGAAGCGTGGTTGGCTCGGCAAACCGATTCTGGGGGAGGTTCGTTTCAAATGGTTCCGGTCGAACGAGTATTTCAAGCACGGAAATGGATGGCGAGGAACATGGAAAATGGACGGTGGTGGATCGTTGGCTAACCAAGGGGCACACCTGCTGGATCTTATTTCCTGGTTCATGGGCGATTACCAGTCGGTTTATGGTGAAACCGCCATTATGAATCACGACATTGAAACGGAAGATATTGGATTGGCTGTCGTCAACTTCAAGAGCAGCGCTAAGGGCGTGATTGTCGGAACCACTACCTTCCCAGAGAGCGTCTACTTTAGCGCTGAAGTGCACGGAACTGATGGCGGTGTACTGATCGATGAGGTACTAAGCGGCAAAATGCGCGTCATCGGTAATGGCCTGCAAGAGCGGCTCGATTCGGTAGAGGACAGTGTAACCAGTATCATTGAGGATGTGGTTGGTGCTATCGAGAATGGAAGTCAGGTACGGATTGATGGTCGGGAGGGGCGCCGCACAGTTGACCTGTTGGAAAAGATCTATCAATCGGCAAGAGAGGGACGGACCATTCAGGCTTCGGAAAGTTAACCTACTACCTTAATTTAGTACAGGAGAATTCAGGGCAGGGGGGTAAAACAAGTGAATGCAAGAGATGTCAGGGAATATTTAAAAACGATGGATGGTGGTTGGGTCAATTGGGAAAATACGGTCGACACCTTCAAGTCGGGTGACCCGACAACCGAGGTGCGAGGCATTGCTGTCGGTTGGATGGGATACACCTGGACTCTTCAACGTGCCTTGGAGTTAGATTGTAACATGTTTATTACCCACGAGCCAACCTACTATAATCATCACGATACCGATCAGAATGTCTTCCGCTACCAAGGTGTTGCAGCCAAACGTAAAATGATCGAGGATAGTGAACTGATCATTTTACGTTGTCACGATCTGTGGGATCAGGTACCTGAAATCGGTATTCCTGATTCGTGGGCAACGCAACTCGGGTTTGAATATCCAGTGGACGGAGAGGGTTACTTTCGGGTCTACGATGTCTCTGGTCAGACCGCACTGACTGTAGCCCAGAGAGTAGCAGGAAAGGTGAAAGAATTGGGGCAAAATTCTGTACAGCTGATTGGCCCTGAGGATCAGCTGGTTTCTCGGGTAGCTATTGGTACCGGCGCAATCACACCGTTGACCAGTTTTATCGATAATTATCAGGTCGATCTAGCCATTTGTACCGATGATGGATTTACCTATTGGCGGGACGGTGCATTCTCCATCGACATGGGGGTCCCGGTAATTGTGGTAAATCACGCGGTTAGTGAGGTTCACGGTATGAAACTGCTCGCCGACCATTTAGCCGATCGGTTTTCACCTCTGCCGGTGCATTTCATTCCGCAGTCGTGTATTTTTAAACTGGTGCAGGCCTCTAAAAATTGAATTCACTAATGGTCACAGAAGACTGAGGGAAAAATTGACATGGCAAAAATAGCGTTTATTGGTGCCGGTAGTTTAGGATTTGGTCGCCGGCTAGTACGCGATATTATCTCTTTCCCGCAACTGGCGGATTCGAGCATCCATTTGGTCGACCCAAATCAGGAAAGGGTAGCGATTACCTATGACTTCGTGAATCGGCTGATTGAGCATAATCACCTGCCGACCAAAGTCTTTCAGTCAGCCACCCGTGAAGCCGCTCTGGACGGCGCTGACTATGTGATCGCCTCAATTCGGGTAGGAAACAACCTTGAACCGGAAAGGCTGGATGTTCAGATTCCGTACGAAACCGCAGGCTTACGGCAAACGGTTTCCGATACAGTCGGTATAGGCGGCATCATGAAAGGGTTGCGAACCATTCCAGTCATGCTCGATATCGCCCGAGACATGGAAGTGCGCTGTCCCGAAGCGGTGATGTTGAACTATACCAACCCGATGGCCATGATCATGTGGGCTATACACCAGGTAACCAGCATCTCCGCCGTAGGGCTATGTCATAGTGTTCAAGGAACGAGCAAGCAACTCTCCAACTATATGCAGGTAGATTACGAACGGATGCGCTACCGAACCGCTGGAATTAATCACATGGCCTGGTTCCTCGATCTCAGTTTGTCCGGTGAGGATCTGTATCCACGGCTAAAGGACTGTTTGAACAATCCGGAACTTTTCAAGAAGGATCCGGTCCGTTTTGAGATTTTTAAGCATTTCGGTTACTTTGTAACTGAATCTTCCCGTCACATGGCCGAATATATTCCCTACGTCATGCCGCATGTCGAGGAGATGGAACGATTGGACCAACCTATTCGAACCGGGGAGGCGTTTGCCAAACAGAATGAAACACGCCAGAGCCGCATAGAACGGGCCGTTGAAGAATCCAAATCGGCCAGCCTTGAGCTACAAAAATCGAATGAATACGCAGCCACAATAATTCACGCTATTGAGACCGATACACCGACCTATATCTACGGCAACGTGTGCAATACGGGACTAATTACCAACCTGCTGGATCGATGCTGTGTAGAGGTGCCGTGTTTGGTGAACCGTGTTGGCGTACAAGGATGTTATGTCGGAGATCTACCACTTCAGTGTGCCAGCCTCTGCCAGAGTAATGTCGGCATGCAGGGGTTGACTGTTCAGGCCATTTTGGAACAGAAACGAGAATATGTATATCACTCGGCCATGGTCGATCCAAACACGGCATCTCAACTGACCCTGCCTCAAATCCGAACGGTTATCGATCAACTGCTTGAGGCTCAAAAAGAACTGATGCCGCTGCTTGGTTGAATTTCTGAAAGCATAGATTCCCGAAAACAGGAGATAGAGTGATGCGAAAAATCGAAAATAAAGGATCAGAGATTCCAGGGTGACGTGCCTAATCATCAATATTACAACAGTAAGGCGCATATGATAAAGGACTGGGTATAATATTAAAAAGAGAGGGAGCAAAGACTGTGACTGATCAGGAGATTTTGAAGGAGCTGGAGAGGTTCGATACACCTTCCATTACAAACGTGGTAGCGACGTATCCGAGCGATGAACTCTGCTTAGGCCTGTACAATCCGTGGACTGTAAACTGGTATACAGACCAGACGATCAAGTGTATGTACCCCGCACTGGGAGCGCGGGTAGGGTATGCGGTGACCTGTATTTATGGTTTGCCCGATCCCAGTTTCAATCGGCTTTCGTTCATGGATGTCGCCGGTGCGCTAGATGCCTCTCCACAGCCGACGATTCTGGCACTTGAGCAGAAGTTTCCGCCGCAGATTGCTGGCAAGGTAGGTCTAGCCGGCGGCAATATGACCGCAACCATGAAGACACTGGGTTGTGTAGGCTGCCTGTCGAACGGCCCCTCCAGGGATATTGATGAGATTCGGCCGATGAAATTTCAGTATTTATTGACCGGGGTCACACCAGGTCACGGTGACCAGGCAGTGCATGCGGTCAATGTTCCCGTCTCGATTTGCGGTATGGATGTAGCACCGGGAGAGATCATCCATATGGACGAAAACGGTGCGGTGAAGTTTCCGGCTAATCGGATGGCCGATGTTCTGGAAAATGTGCAAAAGCTAATTGAACACGAAGGTACGTTGCAGGAGCGGATCAAAAAGGCAACCAGCGCCGCCGAAATCCGCAAGGCTCATCGCGGCGAAGAATATGGCGATGAAAATTAAAGACATAGATATAGTCGGCCTAAATCGCGGACATGATTATTGGCCACATCAGTTCGCTGTAAAAGCGGTGGCCCTCACTGCCCCAACGGTGTTGGAAGTGATCTGGTACTCCAGCAGCATCAAAGATGGTGCCTACACGTTCAGCCGAACGCGCAATCTCGGTCTCTGAGTGTAGCTGGTCTTTAATCCCGTTGACGACCAGCAGACGACGAGGGGCGATCAGTCCGCAAACATCGTAGAGTTGTCCCCAACGGAGAATACCCGGCACGGCGCAGCAGTCGCAGTGGTAGATCCGTCCTTGTGGGTTGGCGATGACCGAAAAGGAACAACTCGGCACCGCCATGACAATGCGCTGGTCGCAAGCCGCCGTGTACATGGTGACCACGCCTCCACCGGAGTTACCCATCATTAGTAGCGTCTCGGTTGTTACCTCCGGTAAGTCCGACGCCCAATCGATCAGTCGCATCATATCCCAGACGCGTTCGCCTACAGCCGTGCGACCAGCTAAAATGGCGTGTATCAGATAGCTGCGACAATCCCGGTTACCGTGCCGATCGAAGGTGTCCGGGACATAGTTGGCGGCCAGAGACAACCCTCGGGTGGCAGGAGCAATGGCCAGAAAGCCGTGCCGAACCGCCTGGACAGCAACGTCGCGATCCATCGCCAAAGATTGTTGCCGATGCGACTCGTCTTGGTAAACACCAGCATAGCTGTTGTGTCCCTGACGGTCGTGGCCGTGTGGAAGAATGGCCAACGGGAAAGGGCCCAGCTGTCCCTGTGGTCGCAGCAACCAGAATGGCAGATGGATGTTGGGTTCGGTCTCGATGTATCCCAGTTGGAGTGAGTAATCGTCCTGGTCTTCAGGTTCCCCCAGTTGTACTGACGGTTGATGGTCGGCGGTATCTTGAGCCATGTTGTCCAGACCGAGCAGTTGCCGCAACACCGGCCGAGCCTCTGCTGACCAACTGTTAAAACCACCCGGGTAATCGTGATGGAAGGTGTAGGCTTGACGAGGCTCAGCGTAAAGGCTTTCCAAATATCGCTGACCGTCGTTCGCCGGGTTAGCCGTGGTGGCTGGTTCAAAAGGGGTTAGATTGGGCTGTGTCATCAAACTCTCTCCATCGTAGCTCTATCCCTTGACTACCACCACTGGTCGGTGGACGAGATCAGAGGTTGTTAAAGACGGACAGATCGATCGTCGGCTGCTGACAGGCATAGTTTTGGCAGATATAGATGGTGGCTTGTCGGTCGATCGGCGTTTTAGCGGTTAAGAGGGGCAGGTATTCCTCAACAGTCTTTGTTGCAGTACCACCCGGGTTTAACCAGGCCACCACTTTGTTGGGAATAAAGTTATTGTGCAACGCCTGCAGGACAGGAGGCAACTGATCGGGCCGACCGACGATGGCAATCTCAGAAGGGGTGTCTAACAGGAAATCCAGGCTGCACATCATCTGGGCCGAACCGGAGGGCGCCATATCTAGTTGGCGGTAGTTAAGGCGTAGAGTTTGTTCTACTTTCTGGCGATAGTCGGGTCGATCCAGCAGAATAGCCAATCGCACTAGTGCGTGGAGGGCCATGGAGGTACCCGAGGGGGTGGCGCCGTCGTAAGCCGATTTGGAGCGAATGATTAACGCTTCGTGCTGGTTACCGGTAAAGAAGAGGCCGCCTTCGGTAACGTCCCAGAATTGGTCGATCATGATCTGGCTCAGTCGATCCGCCTCTTTCAGCCAACGGAGATCAAAGCTGGTCTGATATAACTCGATCAGCCCGCAGATCAGGTAGGCGTAATCCTCCAGATAGGCGTTGAGATGGCTCTTGCCGGCACGATGAGTATGCCAGAGCAGACCGTTTTCTTGGGATAGTTGCTGATGGATAAAATCGGCTGATTTGTTGGCCGCCTGCAGATACCTATCATCGCCTAGAATCTGGTAACCGAGGGCCATACTGCGGATCATCAATCCGTTCCAACTGGTCAAGATCTTATCGTCGAGTCCGGGCTTGATCCGTTTCTCCCGTTCGGTGAAGAGTTTGGCTTTACCATCCTCAAGTAGGCCTATTAACTCCGATTCTGACAGATCTATCATTTGGACGAACTGCTCCGTAGTCATCCGAACATGCAGAATATTTTTATGCTCGAAATTACCACCCTCCGTAATATCGTAGAAATCGCAGAAGATTTTGGTCTGTTCCGGCGGTAGAATAGCCGCCACTTCGTCCGGTGTCCAGACGAAGAACTTGCCCTCTTCACCCTCGCTATCAGCGTCCTGGGTCGAGTAGAATCCGCCGTTCTGACTGTCGTACATCTCTCGTAAGACATAGTCCAGCGTTTCCCGGGCGATTCGTTGGTAGAGGTCTTTGCCGGTGGCCTGGTAGGCTTCCAGGTAACTGACGGTTAGCAGGGAGTTGTCGTAGAGCATCTTTTCGAAGTGGGGCACTAGCCAGATCTCGTCCACCGAGTAACGGTGGAATCCGCCACCTAGTTGATCGTACATCCCGCCGTTGGCCATCTTCTCCAGCGTAAACTCAACCATCCGCAAAGCCTCGGCGTTACCCGTACGCTTCCAATAGCGAAGTAAAAGACTCAACCCCATGCCCGGTGGAAACTTGGGGGCTTGGCCGAACCCGCCGTGCCGCTCATCAAATCGGGACTGATACTGCTGGAAGGCTTTGTCGAGCAGGTCGACCGACAATTCGGCATCGGCTTGTTGTTCGGGGTTGATCCTGGATTGTAAGTGCTTGGTGATCTCCTCAGCATGATCGGCCACTTCGCTTCTCTTTTCCTGGTAAGTTTCGGCCACACTGGTCAAAATGCGGGGGAACCCGGGGCGACCATACCGGTCCGTGGGTGGGAAATAGGTGCCCCCATGGAAGGGTTTCAGATCCGGTGTTAAGAACATGGTCATCGGCCAACCACCACTTCCCGTCATGGCCTGGACTGCACTCATGTAGATTTCGTCGAGGTCCGGACGTTCTTCGCGATCGACCTTGATGTTGATAAAGTTGTCGTTCATCAGTTTAGCGATCTGCTCGTTCTCAAACGACTCTCGCTCCATGACGTGACACCAGTGACAAGCGGAGTAACCGATACTCAACAGAATTGGCTTGTCCTCCGACCGAGCACGCTGAAGCGCTTCTTCGCCCCACGGATACCAATCAACCGGATTATGGGCGTGTTGTAATAGATACGGGCTGGTCTCGTCAATCAGCCGATTGGTGTGTTTAGGCGTTTCATCCATGGTTGTGTTAAATCGAATCTCTTCTCTACAGATTAAATACGGTTAAAGATACCAGATACAGCGAGATCAGCACAAGCCAATGTGTGAAATCTTAGTTGAATTGACCACTACTCCGCACTCGAGCCGTGGTCGAGGCGCTGCTTCAGAAAAGCAAATGTTCCCTGGCCATTAATTTCGTGTCCGCTGCCGAAGAACTCGATCTCCGTTCGGGCGCCAATCCCTCAACCAACGTAAGCGTGTCGCACGATGGCGTCTTCGTGTGCCACCCACTCGTCAGGAGCGACACCGCGCGTAGTGGCTGCGCTCGGTCATAAACGGACACGGCGCGATCAGAGCCACCATCGTGGCGTAGTTGAAGGTGTTGCCCAGGTCGAACTCCGGCATCTCATACTCCCCTGTAAAGAGTAGCTGTAGCCGGAGTGATAGGTGGCGTTCTTGACGATCCACTCGTTGAAATCGGCCGAGCAGATTGAGAGAGCGTACCGATCCAGTAGGCGGGTACCCGCATAGCGGTTTTACCCCCATAGGAGAGGCCATAAAAGCCGATACGTTCCGGGTCGACAAAGTCCAGGCTGACCAGCCAGTCCAGCGTTTGCTCGTGTTGACGGACAACCAACGAAAATAGCGACCACTACAAAGGGTTGGCTTTCGTTGCAGTACCCGGAATCGATCCTGTCCAATGTACGGATTTTGTGGTACATAGACCACAAATCCCAGATCGGCCAACTTTGCTCCGTAAGCGTTGTAAGGTCCCGTGACCTCCGGATCGAAAGTGTCGTGCGATCGCCCCTCCAATCCGTGCTTGCAGACGACAACCGAGCTCTTCTCACTGACCTGTATCTCCTTCGGCAGCAGCAAAATGCCGGAAGCGAACACATTTGCCTCTCCGCCGGGCAAATCCTATACATCCAGCATCACTTCGTAGCCCATCCAGTTGGGTTGATCTTAGCGCAGACGGGAGCGTGGGTGAACAGGCGCCCCAGGCGATAGACAGCGCCCGATGACCACGTCCCACAGGCAGGCTGTTAGCAGTTGGCAACTCTGTTGCCAGGCCTGTAGAGAACTGTCGTCTAACTGATCCCAAAAGAAGGTTTGTCAACGGCCAGTGGCTTCTGAAAGGTGTCGCGAGGCCAGTTTGATCAGTTGTTGGAACTGTAGTTGCTGTCGCTCTTTGCTAATGGCAAATAGTAGATCCCTGTCGAAGCAGATGGATATATCCCAAATGCGCCCAATGAGCGGGCTAAAAGCGACACCGTTCTGCATCGCCAATCACAGACTCAGCCGGTTGAATTAGTTGCAGGTGATCTGACACACCGAGTTGGTCGAAGTGCTATTGGGTGCGTTCAGCCTCTCGCGTTACCTGGTCGAAACCAGGAGTGACTGTCCGGACGGTCACCGTCCCGCCGCCGGCAGGATGGTGACCGGCTTCGATAATCAGGTGTCGAGGCCCGATCGGCAAGGTTAGTTCTGCGTCATCATAGCCGCGAAGTAGTCCTAAACTTGGCCCACCGTCCGATATCCGTATTGCCAGCGTAGGTGTCGGTATTACCAGTCGGCAACCCAGCCAGGCCAAGCTCTCCCCGAACTGTTCTGAAAGGTCTCGAAAGCCGGCCAGCACGAAATAATAAGTCGTTTCCGGACGGCTATGGGTAACAGGATACAGAAAATAGCATCGGTGCAAGTTGCTTCTAACAAAACAGGTTTGACAGTGATTGCATCGAAACGGATTCTGGTGTAGTATGTCACGCACCAACTGGAGCACAATTATATGGAACAACGACAAAATCTTGTTTTTATCATGACCGACCACCAACGGGCCGACAGTATCGGTATGGTTCAGACCGACAAAGATGGTCAATCGACAGAGGTTTGCCCTACCCTTAACCGATTAGCGGCAGAAGGCGCCTATTTTTCCCGCATGTACAACGCCAGTCCGTTGTGTGTGCCGGCCCGAACCGCTTTAGCAACAGGCAAGTATCCGACACATAACGGTATTGTTTACAACGATTGGCAGGGAACCTGTGCCGGCCAGCACCTGACACTGCACCAGGTTTTAGCCGAATCCGGTTACGATGTGGCTCACATCGGCGTGGACCATATTCGGGTTTCACCGCCACTGCGAGAACGGGTTGATTTTGTCAAATGGATCGACAAAACCGATCATCAGCGTTACCTGAAAGATTTGGGGTTAACTGAACCTACTAAGGAACCCATATCAGCTTTCAAGCGAACGGTACGTGAAAACCAATGGGGTCGGTATGTTCAAACTGGTTACTCCAACACCTATTGTAGTCGATGGCACGGAGCCGTAGAACATTTCAAGGATCGCTACTTTTGCCAGCAAGCGGTTGACTTTCTGGAGGCGCAGGCGGCATCAGAGCAGAAAAAACCTTTTGCCCTCTTCCTCTATCTCTGGGCCCCGCATCCGCCGTTTTGGGTGCCGGAACCCTACCAAACGATGTTTCCACCAGAAAAGATCGATCTGCCTTCCAATGTAGGGCAGACCGCAGAGGGCGAACCCTTCAACCGACGCCACAGTATCGCTGGGCAGTTAGCGGAAGGCATCTGCATAGACGAATGGCGACAGGTCTGGGCGGCACATATGGGCCTGGTTCGCTTAGCCGATGACGGCATCGGACAGGTTCTTGAAACTCTGAAACAGAGAGATCAATTTGAGCAGTCGCTGATCGTTTATACATCGGATCATGGTGATCACCTAGGACAACATCAAATGTACCAGAAGATGGAGATGTACGAAGAGGCAATGCGGGTACCGGCCATCATCCGGTTACCGGACGCCACCGTGCAGTCGTCAGATCGACCTGTTTCTCATTTGGATCTGATGCCTACCGTACTTGATCTATTGAATCTGGCGCAACCGGATGGACTAGATGGCATCTCGCTAGCCGGGACGGTGACGGCAACAGAACCCGTGCCGAATCGTTCCATCTATTGCCAGTACTCCGGTAACCCAACACTGGGGGATATTCGACGGGCAGTTGTTACCCAACGATATAAATACATCTACGATCCGACAGATCAACCTGAGCTCTACGATCTAGAGCAGGATCCGCAGGAGACGAAAAACTGTGTTGCGGATCCTGGCTATCAATCGGTACAGCAGGAACTACACCAAGACCTAAAATCCTGGTCACAACAGTACGGCGACTGGATCCAATTCGACTAAAGGATGGGTGTTTGCGGCTCGACTTGGCCACTTTACCGGAGCAGGAACTGATAGTGATGCAGAATAAGAGACCTTAATCTCAAGGAGCTGGATGGAGTGATGATGAAACTCGCTAATCCGCAGTCGCTGCGGTTGATGCCCAGCACAGTCGACTGACGGGGTTATAGTACTCGCCAACCAAAAAACCTTCTGTTTAATTTGGTCGCCGCAGCTTGTGGGCCTGTGTCTGCAGAGGCTGAGCGCATTGGGACTTGCGCGCGCTAACCGATGAAATTGCTTCACTACCAAGTTGACCAAGATCGAATTTGGGATTAGGGACGATGTGGAATGTTAGCCAGTACGAAGGGCGAAATTTATCCCTCGGATAGAGCACCCGTAGGCAATTGATTAACTACTGAACAAGGCAATCCCTTCCTCCATCGAATCTACAATCTCCAGACCCTCTACGTATTCCATGATATTCATGGCATCAATAATCAGCATGCAGGCTTCCGACACATTACACAGACAGAATTGCCGAGCTTCTTCCTGACCTTCAACAATGATGCTGAGCAAGGTGGCCATGCCACGGCTAGTGGTAATGCTGACCTGTCCCAAATCGACCAGTACATCGTCTGTTTCCACTTCCTGGTAAGCACTTCTCAATTCATCTGCGGTATCATAACCGAGGTTGTTACTGATACCGATAATGGTGATATTGTCTTTTTGATCCAGTGTAATGTTTTCTCCGATTTTCTTCATCCGTTCAAAGTCCTTCCCGTCTGTTATTGGTTGATGGTTAACGTTGTAGTGGTTGGTTGGCCGGGCGCGGAGTCAATTTCGACCTTATCGACCAATTCGTTGACCAGAAACATGCCCCATCCGCCAATCTCTTTCACCTGAATCTGCTCCTTTAAATCTGGCATCTTGTGTTGTGGATCGATGTTACCGCCACCCGCGTCCTGTATACAGGCAGTAATAGAATCGGCTTCGCATCGAATAGTTACCACCACTTTTTTATCTGGGTCCTTCTGGTTTCCATGCTCAATTGAGTTAATGCAGGCTTCTGCTACAGCCAGTTTCAGCTTGCTGGTTTTTTCCAAGGGAAACTTCTTGATCTTGGCTACACTTCCAACGGCCTCAGTGATAACCTCTTCATAGCCAAAAACACTCGGAATGGTGATCGATATTTCTTCGGCTAAGGGTTGTTTTGTGCTCATTTTCCTCCATTTAGGCTCGATCAAGATCCTTCTGAATCGAAACCTAATTAACAGGGATAATCGGTTTAAAAACTAAAACTGGGAGAGATCTTCCTCGGGGCCCGGTAGTTCGATAGGCTTGTCCAGATTGACCGCCACGCGCAACGCCTTCAACGAATATAGTCCCTGTAGGTCTTCCAAATTGAGTCGATCCGGTTCACTATCGATCAGATATTCCCTGGCCGCCAGATATTTGAGATATTCCTCGTATTCTGCCCCTTCCCGGTTTTGTGAATAGACGATAGCAATTTTTCCGGGCTGAGTTAGCCGCTCACCTGTCTCTTTCACTTTGGCCTTATCTATTCGCTTTTTCATAATTTCATAGCGAACATCGTAACTACCTTTCATGGCCAGTAGTTTCTCATTATAGTCGAAGCTGATAGTCTGCTGAGTTTCCTGAACTGCCACTAGATGTGCCGTGTCGAGCTTCAAGTTTAAGCTGGGCTTTAGTTGCTCCGTCAAATGCGCTGAACCACATAAGACCATCAGTTGCCACAGACGAAGGTTCCTCAGATACATTGGATCAAATGATTTCTTGTCCAGCATGGACTCTCCGACGTAGATCTGATGATCGACACCATCAGTGACATTTTTCTCAAAGTAATGCGGGAAAATTCGCTGTGCCTTTTCCTGTTCCCGGTCAACATAACTAGATATGGTATCGTTAATCAGGCTTACACTGTCGTCATATTCCTTCCGCTGACGGTGAATTGCCCCCCGTTGCGGATCTAGCGATGAACCATAGGCTTCAATCTTCTTACCAATCCCCGCATCATAGTTTTTGAAACTTTCCAGCGTTGTAAAGCATTTTTCTACATCTGTGCGTAGAAATTCCAGCACCTGCAAATCGTCTCCGGCACCTAAGTTGCCTTCAATATTTGAAAACTGCACGTCAACCCGATACATCAAATCTTCCAAAAAAGGCATCGGCTTTATCTCGTAAGCCAGGGTTAAAATTTCCCGTGCCAGTGTCAGTTGATCCTGCAAATCGGCCTGGGTTGCAGAGTTACCGGCTTCAGAAGACCCTCTGATATCTGACTGGCCGTAGAGAGGATATACATCGTTGAAGATGATCGGTTCCATTTCACTGACGTTTTCCCCTGCTCGTCTTCGGTCAAAAAAATCTCTGGCCGCTTTTTCAAATCGCCAGGAGACGGATTGATGAATTGGCGTGCACTGTTGCCGAATTGTCTTCTCTACTTCGTCCTCCCGCTCTGTCACCCAACGCTTGACCGCACTTGAAAAGGGAGAGCTCAACTCATACAATCGCATGGCGTTCATGTCGTTGAGGCCATCTTTGGTCGGAGACCGAAGTTCCAGTATGCCGATTTCGTCAGCGGTTTCAGGATCGTACAACGGAATAATCACCAAACTGCCTACGCCATCCTCTAGCATCTGCTTTTCGATAGCCGTCTTTTTCCGCCTAACGGTTTTCGGTAAATCAGGTATCGGTAACAAGCTGCCTTGATCCAGTGCCCGGCGGTATTGCGACCCGTCTAAATCTGAGATATGGGAGAACGGAGTGTTGACTTCTACACGTCCACTGTTAATCATTAGGACCTGATCTGTACTGTCAATCCCAATCAAGGTGGCTTCGGCATCAGAGAGCCGTAGAACGGTTCTTAACATTTCCTGAATACCGAGGAATCGCTTGGTATTGTCGATCGCGTCCGGTTCCAGCAGCTCATGCGTCACTTTACCCAAAACATGCTGATTGGTAATCTCTGTGGCTCGCACGATCATAAAGCCGTGAAACTCAAAAATTTCCGGCGGTAACAGTTCGGTTAGCAGTTTCAAACTGGTGACGTTGGCCAATTTGGCGTTTTTGCCGATGGTAGAAGCATCGACCTCCGTGCTGGCGATCGAGTCCTTCAACACCGAGACGCTACTCAGATTAGAGAGAAGATTCTTTTTGATGATGGAGGTTAACGGTTTTGGTTCCCCCTTGACCCTGATTTGGCAAAACCGGGCATCCCATTCCAGCCTGTAATAGTGGGTGACACCGGTGTCGGGATTCTCCTGCATCGAAATCGAGGTGTAATCGTCAAAATCCAGATCCAACTGATAATCCTCTCCTTTGGAAACAACATAGTAGTAGGCATACAGGATTTGCACGTAGAGTCTCATCTCATCGTTCAGCCGATTCAATTGATCGCTGTAGCAACCATCCTCATTTAGCAAGAGACTGGTAAATTGCGGTGTCTGAAAAAACGGATAGGAAGAAAAGGGCGGAACAATCGCCACGAGTTCGGTATCTGAGGTAGCCCTTGGCACGATGGCCGTCATCATCAGGTCAATTAATTCTTTCTGTTCGGCGTAAGTTTCCCCTAAATCCGTAATGGTGGAAAGAATATGAGGGGCGTCTTCTAAAGCAGTTATGATTTTCTCAGCACAAACCGGTGCTGAGACTTGTTGTGCATCCACTTGTCGCCAAAAGTTGGCCAACGGTTCCAAGCTGAAATGAGTCTTGAAAGGAAATTGTTTAAAATCCAATTCATCTACAAACGAATCTAACATTTGGGCGATAGAAGGTTCTTTGGCTTCTCCCTTCCTCAACTTTTCCTTCATCTTTCATTCCCTCCTGCATAAAATACTCTATGCTAAATACTAATATAATTGCCTGAGTATGTCAACAACTCTCACTGGTACGGCGACCTGATTTTTCACAAAAGTGAAAAATGTATCCCGGTGGTAGCACGAAACCGCAGGAGACTCGCCAACGGTTCGATGTCGTCGTAAAATTTAACCTTGCCGTGCTTGTAATACCTGTGTACCCCGTGAAACTACGGTTTGTTACACTTTCCCGAAAATGTATGTCTCCGACTTTCCAGTACCCTTCTGTTTTTCGATATGTTAGATACCGAGGAACGGGATTCCGACCTACGGGTTGAGTGGGTTCACGTGCTAATTCGGCGACCTTATTTTTAAGACCTCTACTTTCGGTACCGGTTTGCGTCTTTCCTCAAATTGTGTGATTGATACCTCGAACTTTTCAACGTCTAGCAGTTGAAATTCCGTTTCGTTGTAGTTAGGTGCAGACCAGATCCGAAACGGCCACTGAACACCATCTTGATTATGCAGTCGGTAGATGCCATATCCCGTCCACCAGTTCACGATCACAACGAAAACTTCCCCCTTCCGGTCACGCATTGATGAGGGCGAAACTCCGTAATTCTACGACCTATACACCCATTTGCCGTTTTGCTACAATATTGCGATTGGCAACCGGAAGATGGTAGCAGAATCACACTAGGTATTCATTAGCCACCGATAGGACCATCTTGATCTAAACGGATTTCCGAATCTTTGGCAAACATCAGCAGACGCACAATGGTAGTTGGGCTGTTGGCTATGCCTGATCGTGGTTATTGGTAGTCCTGACAATCAGCTGCCTCAATCCATATTAAGATGTCAGTATATCATTTAGCTTCTTTTTTCTTGTGCTAAAATAGCAACTATAGTAAAGTGTAATCACGGTTTCAATGTCATGGTGTAAAATGACATTTTGATACGAATCTTGATGAAATAGGTTCTATCTACAACGATAGGAAGGATCTTTAGATGGAAGCAGGAAAGGTGACGACCTCCATACCCAGCATCGAAGGGTACGAGGAGATTGTCGTCGAATCTATTGCAACGATGGCCAGGCTCTTTGGGGTTTCAGCCAAAAAAATCAACAACCTGAGGGTAGCGGTCAATGAAGCCTGTATCAATGCGATGGAACACGGCAACGACTATGATCCCAACAAACCGATCACAGTCAGCTATTCTTACCAAGATGGTGAGATGATTGTATCCGTCAAGGACGCAGGTTCAGGTGAAGTTCATTCCGACTTTCAGCGTCCTGACGTAGAAGAGCAGGTTAAGAAGTTCAAAACAGAACGGATCGGCGGTTGGGGCTTATTTCTGATGAAATCCCTGGTGGATGAGGTCGATATTGTGGGTTCTGATGGCCAAGGAACAACCGCCACACTAAAGATTGCCACAGAGTCACAGCTAATGGATAACTAATAACGAATAAAAATATAATCGAGAGGAATAAATCAGTGGCAGATAGAAAGTCATTTGGTAAAAATGTTGAAGTAGAGAATAGTCAAGATATTACAACAGTCCATATTAGCAATAATCTGGATCGTAAAACGGCTGAAGATATTCGCTCAGCCTTTGAGGGAATCGACGCTGAAAAGGTTGTTGTAGATCTCGGTCAGGTTCGGTTGACCAGTAGTCGAGGTTTGGCTACTTTGCTGAGTATCATGTTGGAAGGAGAAGAAGAGGGCGTTAGATTTGGAATCTGCGAGGTGTCAGAAACCTGCCTTATTATTCTACAGACCATGAATATCGTGGAGCACATCGAAGGGGTTGAAATTCTGGACACTTTCGAGGAAGCAGTTGAGTGGTTGAATGAAGAAATTGCGTGAACGGCAATTGAATGAATTCATCCTGATTCAACGCTATATTTCCAAATAATTTGCCTTTTAAGAGTTAGGAGGAGCTCCATGAAGTTTCGTAGTTTATCCCTTTATTTTTTCTTATGTCTGTTTTGTTTGGCTGGATATGCCCAAACTCACCCTGTCAATGGCCAGTATATGACTGACTGGTTGATTTTAGGTCCGGTTGCTGGTATCGATTTGAAAGAGGACTATCTAGCCGAAGTCGGAGGCGAAAGCCAAATTGAGCCGAAGGAGG
>PACG01000091.1 GCA_002699335.1 Candidatus Poribacteria bacterium | reverse complement strand
TACGCAGTATTTGATTAACCAACCAACGAAAACTGAAAACCACAGATGAAATGGTGGATAAGTTGCTCCTAAAAGATAGCCTATTGGGTGAAGTGACCACCAGATGAAATGGTGACGTACCCATAACAGAAAGAATGTAAAACTAGCACCACCTATCATGCTATAGACCTCATTCCAACGTGTGTGAGTAGGGAATTGAATCATATTGCTCATTTGCTGGAAATAATTTCTTGGGGCGTTAACATACACCCAACGCTGTAAATTTAGTGCGCCTTTCCCGTAAATTAGGTCTAATGAAGTATAAGCTGAAACGATCACAGCTACAGTTATTGATAGGAACAAGATGGAAAGGATTTTCTTTTGTGAGAATTTGTTTCCTTGTAGAACACGAAAGTTATGCAAAAAGTTCGGCATCATGAATTCTCCCCAGTCTCGAAAGAAACCACGCTGAAAACCCAAAAGAGCTAAGCTTTTTGAGTCAATCACTGACGATCCCGCAACGATGGTTATATACTCCGAAGGAAAAAAGGGAGCTTGAACAAGTAGCAATCCTCCGTTAACAACCATCCATGATAAGACGATTGAAGTGATAAATATTGCCAACATCACAATCAAAGATACCCAAACGGATATACCTGCTATCCAACAAAAGATAACAATTGTAGTAAAACCAATTAAGAATCCCAAAAGAGCCTTACGATAAGGCAACGGTTCGTTAGTGTCGTCTATTAGTAGTCTTTGGTTCCCACGAGAAAAGGTTTTGCGAATTACGTCGAAAAAATGTCCTCTTCCGATCCAGAAGATAGCAGGTACAAATATAAGGTAACCACCCATAACTTGACGGCTGCAACTTATCCAGGGATTAATCTCTAAACCAATCGCATTCATAATGATATATTGAAGCTTGAAAAACAGGAAAAAGAACCAGAGACTAAATGACACTTCAAGAGTCAGCATGGCTGCGATTCCAATAACTGAAAAATAGATAACAATTCGGACAGCAGGCCACCAACCTAGTGTATGCCAAGGTTTGCCGTGAAACATACGATGAATGTGATAAATTCTGGGGATCTCAGGTATGTTTGGGAAATGAGCATGCAACCCATTAACCAGATGTAACAGAATTGGCAGTGACATACCAAGCCAGAGAAACCGATTTTTGAAGAACGTGTTGAACAATTGTCCTTTTGGGGAGGCTGCCGCAATTTCTAGAGGAATCTGAACGAGTGGGAACGAAAAACGTTCATGTTCAATCCATTGTTTACGTAGAAGGATTGACAGACACAGAGTTGTGAAATAAAAAACGAGTGCAAACAATGTCCAAATACATAACGGTTTCAACCAAATTGACCAAGGAATGAATCCGCTTTGATTTACACCTTCATAAAAGTTTCTAACTGCATTTCTATCAGAGATAACCAACCATTCTGGAATGTGATGATGTAACGTTTCCGACCAATCGTTTTCAGGTGTAGCAAAATAGGAGATAGCAACAAGAGTCGGTAACAAAAACTGTAAAAATCCCATTGAAGGAATGCCGAGTGTAACGATCAGCATAACCCAGATTACTATTAATTCTGAGGATGAAAACGCTAAGTGATTGGCAAATTTTTTAAGAGGGACATTGACAAATAAAGCAAGAAAGAATAACGCCAAAATGGAACCAACAGGAAGATGGTTTCCTGAGAGCTTCGAGTTCTGTAGGAAATAGTTGTTATAAGCAGTAACTCCACACAACACTACGATCAAAAGTAGGCCAATTATGAAAACACCAGATCGGATTTCCGCTCTATTGTTACAAGGGTGGATTGAGTGAGCAGTATCTCTGGCATTCAATTGATTGTTCTATTTAATTATGTGACTTGATCTTTGTTATGGTAAAGAGAAAAGATGGAAATTTTTCCTCTGAAATTATGTAGAGTTTTCAGGATAAAACAACGTAGTGGATTGTACAAAATGAAGGAAAAGAAAAACATTGCTCAAACTAAAATCGAACTGATTTCTGACAACTTTGGATGCTGTATGCATAGAAGACAATGCTATTTTCATGTTTGAATAAAGAACATACATGCATAGCATAGTCTAGAGAGAAAGAAACCACGGCATGGTGGTACATAACAAATCAATAATTCCGCAAACTAGATTTTTTTGAAGAGAGTCATTTCCTGAAAACACCGAATAATTTCCTGAAAAATATGAGCGGGTTCTTCTTAATTTTGTTCTGTGAAATTCTTTTGTATTTATCAATCAGATTATTGTATTCGGCAATTTGTTCAGGATTGAGTTCTATCGTTTTCTGATAAACTTCTATTGCTTCGTTATATCTCTCCTGTTTAGCATATACGTTACCCAGATTATTGTATGCAGCAACTTGTTTAGGATCAATTTCTATGACTTTTTGGTAGGCTTCTATTGCTTCGTCATGTCTCTCTTGTTTGACATATACGTTACCTAGATTGTAAAGTGTGGAGGTTTGGTCAGAGTCAATTTCTACGACTTTTTGGTAGGCTTCTATTGCTTCGTTATATTTCTCTTGTTTAGCATATACGTTACCCAGATTGTTGNATGCAGCAACTTGTTTAGGATCAATNTCNATGACTTTTTGGTAGGCTTCTATTGCTTCGTCATATCTTTCTTCATTAAAGTACAAGTTACCTAAATTCCCATGTGCCATAATATTTCTGGGATTAGTTGTTATTTCCTTAATCAAGGATTCTTCGGATGACTTGTCCAATATTTACCTCAAAGACCAAATAATATGGATTTTACGTTCAATATATTATAAAGTTTGCTAGATTTACTGGATTTGACGGCAGAAATTCATGGTAAATAAATAGAAGCGAGTCATCAATCCTTTCAACAATAGAACATGGGCAATGGCTAAGGATTACCAAGTATCAATTTATGTTGATTATCTCAAGACAATTTAAGGGCTAATGAGGGTAAGAATGGAATATGACGGTTACGCTTCAGACTTCTTTTAGACTAGGCTGACAAAAAAGCATTCTAACATGGTTACTATGTTGAGGTAAAGAGAGATGGCTGGTATGCCAGCAGTTGTTTTCGACAAACAGTGGTGAGATAAGCTGTTTCACGCCAGCCTGCTTGGCGACCACAGGAAACTGCCTAATCTGTCGTTCGAATTTTAACTGGAAAATTAAGAAACAGGTGGCTAGCTGTAAGATTNCAGATTACTTATTTGGAAATGGATATGTCAATGAAAAAGACAACAGATTTCACTTGGAATCCATAAAATCTATGATTCAACAATTTAAGAGGAGACTTGATTATGGAAATCGACAAAGAAACCTATGACCAGATTGCTGAACTTATCCATAGCGACGAAAGCCCNGTTGGCATCGACGCCAAAAAAACCCACATTCTGATTCTTCATAAACTTGCTGAAATTGAGAAACGACTGGACGCTTTGGAAAAGCAATCCAAATCAGAAAGAAAGTGATTATGTAGTTGCGCCTGTTGAAGAAAGAAGTTATTGCCAGAGTCCTCTTTGTACAGATTCTACCTTTCTATAAAGATTAGCAATGACCTACCCAAATTTCCCAGNAAACACAATCACAACAACAAAAGTTCCAAAGAGACAAATTTGGATATAAGNAATNGATNTNAGAATGTAAAAATCTCAAAAATAGAACTCAACCTTATAGACTATTTACTTTTCNTAAGCAATGAATAAAGTAAAATTTGTTTAGGGAATATACAAATTCCGAGACCGATACTGGAAGAAGATCATCCGGCGATTTTCTTCTCCCGTCCAAGGGTAAGCACCATGGGTTTGAGCTGAAGCTAGAAAGAGGAGCACATCTCCTGCTTTCATCTCCACATGTTGAACCATTCCCATTTCGTCATCGCAAGTTCTGATTCCATCAGGCATNGGATAACTAGCTTTGTGACTACCCGGTACGCAAACAAATCCTCCGTCGGCCAACGTGACATCGCGCAATTGCCAAGCNACATTGANATATTCACTGTAGACACGGCCATTTTGCTGACGGTAGTGATTGGTGACTNTAGCTGGTTCACCAGCAGCATGGAGAGAGTGTCCTGATGAACCCTTGCCTGACAAAAACGCACTACACTGCATACATTCAAAACCACTGCCCATAATCCAATTCAAGCGTTGGATAAGGCCTGGATGGGCGATCATTCTCTGGAATGGCTCGCCNTAGGGNGNAGGTAACTTCCACGGATCTCCCATTGATGATCGTCCCACTCCAGTACCCGCTAGAGGTTTAGAGTCACCNGCNGCAGATCCACCTGTACTTATCTGGTCGGTATTGGAGTCTATAGCTTCGTTTGCTGCTTCTAGCCAATCGGCGTCCATCATCTCCCGCAATACCAAGTGGCCGCACAAATCCCAGTGAAAAAATTCCTTTTCGCTGATTTCTGATTTTGGATCGTGGGTATAAATCGAAGGATGAAAAATCCCGGGTTCTTCTGAGAGCCAAGTGTTTTTGCCATCTGAATGCACTATGGGAGGTGGATAGGACCGGTTGGGATTGTGTAACACAGCACGTTGTACCGGCGTCAGTTCCGTTNTCCATTCTGGTATATCACTTTCGGAGTCGGTAATCCCAGTCTCGGTGGACGCACGCACATCGGCACCTATATACCCAAATTCCAACAAGCGTTGCGGGCCTCGCCCTTTCCAGGGGTATATTCCTCGCATAACTGAACCAGCACACAGCAACAAATCCCCCGCCTGCAAAGTCAGCTGTGTTAACAATCCCATTTCGTCAATTCCATTTACGAGTTCCTGAGGTGCGTCCACCGAGCTATTGTGGCTNGCCGGAACCACTACCAATTTCCCATCATTCTCATTCGTGTCTTCTAGTGCCCACAGGACCCACACTCCCTGACAAAANCGAGTCCCGTTGTGCTGACGATAGGCTCGGGACCAATCCTGCCATTCGCTACCCNCTGACAGAAAAGGTTTCGTTTGGTCGGTTTCTGGACCAATCAAATGTGGGGGCTGATCCNGCCGAAACCCCGTACCACATATCTGCTCCAAGTAATGTGTCAACACAGGATGGTCGCACAAAGCGAGCAGNGGGGAACAAGANGCCACTGTGCATTCAAGTTTCCCAACACCAATTCCTGCTTGATCAAGTGTCTGATTGCAAGCTTTCAGCTCATCGACAGTCAAAACACTAGGAACAATAAGATAGCCTGCCACATCGAAATGATAATTTTCCTCGTTGGTCATTTTATCCCATCCTTTAAAGCTCTCTTTGTGTATCCTTAATTCTTTTCTAGTAGTACCAAAGGTATAAACCTCTTGCATTCATTAATTAACCTTGGTATTTATTGATAAGGAATGTTTGNTTTTTAACTATCGGATTCTATTTATCAACTCAGTTATCACAAGCTGCTATATATTGAAGTTTATGGGATCCAATTGTGTTATTAACCACACATTGGAATTTTATTATACAGGTTTTCGGCCTTGCCTCAACCTTAATCTTGATACACTGAGTTTGTAACGTGTTCAACGCATTATGATGATGTTTTTTTAGCCTGTTACTTAGGTGCCATTGAACAAATAGCCTCCAGCAGAAACTACAAACGATCAAAAACAGAGATAGTTAAAAAGGCGAACAAGAACTTGAAATAGACAAAAGACGCCATTTGGAAGTAGCACTGGTGGTCATACGCAGAAGCTTGACGAGCTGTTTCAAAGTTTTCATTTCAGGCTGAGAGTCAGCTTCTTTTCGGCAATCAATGCGAAGACCGATCGTGTATCCAACCGATAGATAGTTTACTTTGAAAGGACATTCTATCCCCGCTAAAACCTGAAGAGGCAGATTNGTTTGGATTCAATTTCGGAGTCCCAATAATAAAAAANGTTCTAAAGCAATACATACATTACAAAGATAGTATTGGTGGAGATGAATATGAATCGACATAAAATCCATTATGAAGTTCTTAACAGCCGTAAAGGAGATGAAAGTGGCCGACACTGGGAAGTAGATGTACAAGCCAGTCCCCAGGAATTGCAGACATTTGCCGAATCCGGCTATTTGGTTAGAGAAAGCCTTTTTCGAGACAGTGCTCTTCATCGACTTCAGGATGCGCTAGACCGGTTGGAGGAAAACGAATGGAAAAATCGTGATATGGCAATTTCTGGAAAGCGAGGCTGGGGATTTATTCCACGACACCTTATGGACAAAGACGAAGCGTTTCTAGAACTTTTGAGGTTTCAACCAGTATTGTCGATTGTCCGTGCGATGATGGGACCACTAGTTCGGTTGCGAGGTTTAAGTGCCCGAATCAGTTATCCAGGTGACGATCGATGCCAACAAACACCTTGGCACCGACATATGCGGGTGGTTTCTAATCCATTGCCACCGTGGTTTTCTCAACCTCATTGCATTGATAGCTTGATTTATCTCGATGATTTAAACGTAGACACCGGTACAGTGGCCGTTGTACCTGGATCACACAATTGGTTGGATCGAGAGCCTCCGCTTGATACGTATGAACCAATAGAAGGTGAGTTGGAAGTCTCTGTCAAAGCAGGAGGTGGGGTCTTGATCCACGGCAATCTATGGCACCGAGCGCTACCAACACTAAAGGCAAAACGTAGGATGTTAATTTTGAGCTACACCCCAACTTGGTTGCGCAAATCACCTCACGGTGGCCCTCAACCTGAAGAGGGGTTAACGAAACCGTTTTTGGAAGAAGCCGATTTTGAGGCACAGATGTTGTTGGGAGTGGGCGGATATTCGTGATCGAGCGTTGGAAACTAGGTTTCTAAATAGAACATCAAATTCATCCTCTAAAACAAACTAGGATTCTAAATGATTCGCTGCTCTGTTAAAACCAGATCCACGGGATGATCCCATGGCTGAGTGGGCAACTGATCTACAATTTGGTTTTCAAAAGCCAAACCTACGGTCAGTGCCTGCGGACAGGTTTGCAGGAAACGGTCGTAAAATCCACCTCCATAACCAATCCTATACCTTCGTGAATCAAACCCACATCCAGGTACCAAAACAAGATCTAAGGATTCCGGGTCGATAGGAGAACAAATGGTTGGATTTGGTTCTCGCATACCCCATTTATGTTGATTGATTTCCGTTTGTAAATTAGTCAGTTGATAGGGATAGATCTCTTTCCCTTCGACTCTTGGTATTGCAACTAAGCAGGTAGTAGCTAGTTGTCTAGCCACCAGCCAATCGGTTTCAACTTCACTTCTCATATTCAGGTAGAAGAGTGAATGACTAAAGCGCCTTTCCTCTATCAATTTCTCAAGGGATAGACAAATTTTCCGACTAGACTGCCGACGCAAGTCTAAAGGTATTCGGTCACGACGATTCAATAATTCGCAACGAATCCGATCTTTTGCAGTTGATGACATAGCCTTGGGTCAACATGATGGGCTACTAATTGATACCAGTTGGTTAATTTGGCCAAGATAGTGCAATCAACGAACTGTTTGTCCGATGGTTGTGTATGGTCATAAACCTGATTCAGAACCAGCTAAAAGTCACTACCAATTAGTAAATGTGCCATCAGGTCGAGATATTCGGGGTGAACCACCCTCTTGATAATAGGATGCTAAGGCAGCTTCTTCATTAAAGTCAATACCTAAACCTGGGGACGTTGGTGGTAGCAGATGTCCATCTTCGAACGACACTTGCACTGGAAAAACCTCTGGCAGAATAGTGCCTGGCTGACGTGGTAACTCTTGCACTCCAAAGTTAGAAGTAGCGAGATCAAGATGTAAGCAAGCAGCTGTTGAAACTGGCCCTAGCGGATTATGTGGAGCGATATCAATATAATGAGTTTCGCACCAGTTGGCCACTTTTCGGGCTTCGGTTAGCCCGCCAACAATACAAACATCAATTCGTGCGTATTGCATCAGCTCTTCTTCGATTAATTCACGAAACTCCCATTTGGTAGCGAACTGTTCGCCGACCGCTAATGGTACAGACACATGGCGTGCCATTTGATGATAAGTTTTCACATTCTCAGACCGAAGTGGATCTTCAATGAAATAGGGGTGAAACTGCTCCAGCGAACGGCAGAGCGGAATTACGTGCTGCGGATCGAGACGTGTGTGAACATCGATCAGGATTTCGATATCATCTCCAAGAGCTGTACGTACAGCATCGCATTGCTTAAGTGTCTGACGAGCTGCTTTTGAAGGTTCCAAAATATCTCCCTCTGTTGGTGTCCCCCATCGAACGAACCGCCATCCTTGATCAGCCATCTTTATTGCGTTGTTAGCTAATTGTTCGGGTGATTCACCTCCAATATGTGGATAACAGACCACTTTTTTTCGCACCAATCCCCCAAGTAAATCATAAACAGGTACTCCGAGAACTTTGCCTCGTATATCCCATAGAGCGATGTCAATGGCACTAATAGCAGAGCAAGCAATTCGACCAGCGGGAAAAAAACCACCGCGAAACATAAGCTGCCAGAGATGCTCGATTTGACTCGGGTCTTCTCCAATCAGAAGTGGCTTCAAATGATCTACACAAGCAGCCGCTGCCAATTCACGCCAAGTGATTCCTCCTTCACCGATGCCGTAGATTCCTGCGTCAGTTTCAACTTTAACGAAGAAAAAGTTCCGATTACCGCCCCAAACAGGGAATGATTTAATATTTGTAATTTTCATCTTTTGATCCTATTTTTTTCGACAAAGATAAATTTATTACAAGTCCCACGAGGTAAACTGAAATCCATCGTGGCAACCGGCAAGATTTGACTATGATTTTCCCAGACACGCTCGATTTCTAAAGTCTCTTTATTTTAACGAGACAGTATGAAAGTATGCAAAACAAATGTTAGTCTTATTTGGTGATCATATAATTTGGGCCCAAGTCCATTCCATAAGCCGAAATATATAGGATGAAACAATTTGTTTTGATTATTATGTTTGTGTTAGTTGCCATTCCAATGTTTATTGGAAATTTTGGTGTTGTCTATGAATGAACCTTTCCAATACGGTCGAACTAGATAGCAACTTGGAGAACCAAATGTGGCCATTGAACTCTTGACATATAGTTTTATTTTATTATCCCATTTTGTTTATATTAGTATGGTCAACTCTGATGAAGTGTGCAAAAAGTTTGAGCTTCTACTTTCTCGATTATGCTAAAAACGCCTTTACTTGACAGAAAACGGGCGTATATATATAATAGGTGAAATTTGGGTATGGTTGGACAAAACAGACCTGTATGAGTTCACACTGCGTTGTTCTTCAACACTTTCTCTTTACCAGTTTTTTTGCTTTACTTACAGTAAGTGTTGCAAGCGAAAAGACGCCAATAACCTACAATGATCATGTCAAACCGATTTTCCGTCAACACTGCCTGAAGTGTCATGGTGATGACAAACAGAAAGCAGGTATTAACCTGCAAATCTATGCTAATGTACTTAAAGGAGGCAGTGCAGGTGAGGTTGTTATCGCTGGGAGATCCAGCCAGAGCTTATTGTTCCAAGTAATCACCAATCCAGACGATAATGCCCGAATGCCACCCTATCAACCTCCTCTACCTGATGAACAAATTGCGATGATTCAAAGGTGGATCGATACTGGATTGAGGGAGTCGATGAGTAGCAAGTCGATGGTAAAAACGCGGGATCTAACGTTCCGACCCACTCCTGCTGGTATTAAGCGGGACGGTTTTTCTCCCATGCCACAGAATCTACGTCAAGTCAAAGTCCCGCAAGTAAAACGACCGTTGCCGGTTCTGGCAATGGACGCTAGTCCATGGGCACCATTGCTGGCGGTATCAGCACAGGAACATGTTCGGCTTATCCACACCAAGACGGAAAAGGAAGTGGGCAGACTAGCATTTCCCGAAGGGATTCCTTATGTAATTCGCTTTAGTCGCGACGGTGTTCTTCTCATGGTAGCGGGAGGACGTCCGGGTGAATCAGGGAAAGTGGTACTCTTCGATATTCAAACGGGTCAGCGACTGACCGAAATTGGTGATGAAATAGATGCCGTTATTGCCGCTGATCTTAGTCCGGATCAACGTTTGGTTGCATTAGGTGGTTCAGGACGAGTGGTTAAAGTGTATTTAACAACAGAAGGTACGTTGTGTTACAGAATTGAGAGGCACACCGACTGGATCACCGCTGTTAGCTTCAGCCCGGATGGGTCGAAATTAGTTACAGCTGACCGTGCTGGAGGAATTCATCTTTGGGACGCAAATAGCGGTAAAATTCTACTTAGTTTCTTGGAACATAAAGAAGCTGTTCGTGCTCTAGATTGGCGTATTGATAGCAAAGTTTTGGCTTCTATGGGCGAAGATGGTCGCTTGATCTGGTGGGACGTGACTGACGGATTCCCTGCTACTTCCAAGACTAACGCCCATCCACCAAAGCGCCCTGCAGGTGTCTACGGCCGTATTCCAAATGGTGTGCTCGCTGGACGTTTTGATCAAAAGGGGAACCTTGTAACAACAGGGCGAGACCAAGTTGTTCGACTCTGGGCCCCCAATGGAAATCAGAAAAAGAGTTTTACACTTGAATCTGGAATTCCGATCAGCAGTTCAATTGCAAATGAGGGCAAAACTGTCATTAGTGGTGACAGTGCAGGTCTTGTCCGATTCTGGAGATCAGAGTAGTGTTTAAAGCAAACTGGAAATC
>PACG01000090.1 GCA_002699335.1 Candidatus Poribacteria bacterium | reverse complement strand
CATTCCGGATCACTCAGATCAGTGGGGTATTTTTTATCCAGACCCTGATTTTAGCCCAATATTTTTATTGCTGTTTCGTTTCTAGACACCCGCTGAAGCGTGATTTTGCCCGAAGCGGGAAAATTAGTGTGCAAAGAGCACCAGACGACGAAATTTTAGCATACGGTGGACAAGTCCGCTTCAGAAGACAATCTTCTTCTGTTAAACTTGTCTCCATATTAAGCAGATGCTGGAGGCGAATTTTTGAATTCTCCGCGGATCCAGACAAACCGTGGGTTCCAGATATGCTAGGATTGAGGAGTTACCATGAAATTGATGGCGATTCGTGCCACCACAACTCCTACCTTTCCCACTTAACTCTTTTGTAGAGAAAATCCGCAGAGATAAATCGTGTTTTTGAGTCGCATAACTGCTCAATGTCGGTTATACTGGTTTTTGTTACCTGCACTAAAGAATAGAATAAACGAAGATCAGCTGTGAGTACAGAACAACGACAAGACCCAATCTCGCATAAGAGCATGATCTATCTTTTTTCTGCTATCCTGACCTTGCTTTTAATCTGGGCCATCGGATACATCTTATCTGATATTGGCAATATCCAGGGCCCAGCTGGAAGGAGGTAGAAACAGTCGGCAGTCAATTGCTCAATCAGCAACAGAAACTGAAAGATGACGAGGCCAATATTATCGTTCAAATCGATAACGAAAAGGAAAACCAGAAGATCCTGAAAACCAGCATGGATAGTTCAAAGGAAACAATGGACCAATTGTTGGAGTTGCATCGACTGGCGTTGGAGAAAAATGTCAAACCGACCTTAGATCAGAAAGATCTCTGGTTGGCCAGACACTATATCTGGCCAACCAGAAACAGTTTCAACAGGCAAATGATCAGATCACTGTCCTGACCGGCCAACAGCGCCAACTGCAGCAGAAGATAGGCAAGGTGACGGAAAAAATCGTCAATTGCAGTAACCAGGCCCGGCAAAAATTTGAGACCTTAATGCGGGGGCATCGCTAGGAAAGAGCCGGTTTGAAACTGTTGGCAATTATTCCGCTCCTTTTCGGTACAACATGGCTTCTGATCGGAAAAAGGCGAGCGATTTTGCTCCGCTTGTCTTTGCCGCTTTTATTGTTGCTTTCGTTGAAACCGGTACGATTATGCTCCAATATTTTCCGGCTGAGTTCTTTAGGTATATTATCATGGAGTCTCGATACTGGCGGTTGTCCTGATTCTGAGGCACCTGATTCGGCTGGCGATCTCCCCTCAGAAAGATTGGTTATTAAAACAGTATAAGGAGGCATACAAAAAGTGGCGCTGTCCGGTCTGCAACTTCCCAATTCGCCGCGGCATCCGCAAAGAAATCGGCTGGGGTTCGCGCAAGCTAAAAGGTGCAGTTCCTATTTGGCAGAAGGAGGAAGATAGTAGTGACCGACCCTATAGCAGCTGCCCGCCTGTGGGTAGGATCAGTATGAACACTGTCAAGATTGTCAACAGATTCAACACTCTTTGCTACCGTTTTGCCAAATATGTAGCGGAGAAAAAGGCATCGGCTGAACATCACCAACAGACGATCGACAACAAACGACCATCTGTAGAGGTATATCCGTTGCCGCAAATCAATTTTTCTGGCCGCTTTTACAGATTATTAATACCTGATCCGGTCTAACAGGAGCGCTATGAGTCCTCAAACAAATCGCCGACTTTTAACCATCATCGTCTCGCTATTCCTAGTTCAGATGGCCAATGCCAATGTTGAAATCGGCAAGATCCATTTCCTGATTCCAGGCGGGGCCGGCGGGGGATGGGATGCAACTGCACGGGGAGTTGGGGAAGCACTAAGCAAATCTGATTTGGTCAAACGGGTATCATATCAGAATATGTCTGGCGGGGGTGGTGGACGCGCCATCGCGCATTTGGTAAAAGCGGCCAAACGCCATCAAGGAACGTTGATGGTCAACTCGACCCCGCTGATTATCCGATCTCTACAAAAGATCTTCACCTATTCGTTTCAAGACCTGACCCCGGTAGCGGGTGTGGTCGCCGACTACGGTGTTTTTGCCGTGGCCAACGATTCAGAAATCCGGAATTGGCAACAGGCGGTGACACTGTTCCATCGAGATCCCACACAGCTAACGATCAGCGGTGGCTCTGGCCGGGGTAGCCTGGACCATCTGGTAGCAGCGCTGGCGTTTCAGGCGGCGGATGGGGATCCCCAAAAAATACGGTATATTCCTTACGATGCCGGCGGTAAGGCAATGGCCGGATTATTGTCGGGTGAGACTAGGATTTTATCGACAGGTCTGGGTGAGGCTTTGGAACAGCATCGAGCCGGGCAGGTGCGTATTCTGGCTATCACTGCCAGCCAACGTTCAGCGGTGGTTCCTAACGTTCCCACCTTCAAAGAACTTGGTTACGACGTTGTTTTTGTAAATTGGCGTGGCTTTTTTGCCCCCCCCAAATTACCTGCAGATCGGATTGGTGCCTACAATAACCTTCTGGAAAAGATGTTTCAAACGCCGGCTTGGGAAACGGTCAGAAACCGCAATGGTTGGGAAGATCTGTACATGGCGAGCGATAAATTCGGCGCTTTTCTCAAACAGCAGGAAGAACAGATTGGCAAGTTGATGCAAGAACTTGGCTTTCTGGAATAAGCCGCTAAATATAATCTGCCAGCAGCTAACCGATGTCGAAAAATAGGTTGGGAGCATTGGTCATTCTCGTCTTTTCTGGAGGCTACGGCTACTTGGCTCTAGACCTGCCCTCAATCCCTTCCTTCGAAGACGCTGTCGACCCATCCAGTTTACCGATTGCCCTCAGCATTGTTGGCGTTACCATCTCGATGCTGATTTTTCTCATACCAGCAGAATCTCCATCAATAGTCACTACCGCCCTTTCTGCCATCAAACCGAAGAACTTATATCGGGTTGGCGGTCTATTGGCGTTGATGGTAGCTTATGGTACAGTCATGAACCCGCTAGGATTCCTAATCTCGACCGTATTCTTTCTGGCTACGGGCTTTTGGATCATGGGCGAACGGAAACCGAAAGCGATTCTCATTATCTCGACCGTTACCCCCTTTGCCTTTTGGTTGTCACTAACCCAATTTCTGGGCGTCTACCTCGATTCTGGAATCGTCGGTAGGCTTATCTCAGAACTGCTAAACTAAGCCTAATGTTAGAGGGAGTTTTTACCGGATTTTCCACCGCTTTTACTCTGACCAACATCTGTATGATGTTCATTGGTGTGGTGGCGGGAACTTTGATTGGCATGCTACCGGGCCTGGGACCGATCTCAGCTATTGCTTTGATGATTCCAATCACCTATGGGTTTGATTCTGCTTCGGGCTTGATCCTGATGGCCGGTGTTTATTATGGTGCCGTCTTCGGTGGTTCCACTTCCTCGATTTTGATCAATGCGCCCGGCGTGGCAGGCACGGTGGCCACCGCTTTTGACGGGTATCCACTGGCTAGAAAAGGACAGGCTGGTAAAGCCTTAGCAATAGCTGCCTATGCCTCTTTTGCCGGTGGAACTATTGGGGCTGTTTTTCTTTTGTTGGGTGCGCCAGTCCTAGCCGGCGTGTCGGTCAGTTTTCAGTCGGCCGACTATTTTGCTTTGATGTTAATGGGTTTGGCAGCAGTATCCGCTTTTGCGCCCAAAGGGCAATTCCTGAAGGCCATGGTCATGACCGTCGTTGGCTTGATGCTGGCTACTGTGGGTACCGATAATGTGAGCGGTATTCAACGTTTTACTTTCGGGCAACTGAACCTGGTGGACGGTATCAGTTTTCTGTTACTGGCCATGGCCACCTTTGCCTTGTCCGAAGCTTTGATGATGGTCCTGGAAGGAGAAGATACACATCTGGGCTCTCCTGCTACTTCTGACCTGCGCCAACTTAAAGTTTCAAAACAGGAGCTGAAAGAGATTGCGCCAACCATCGGTCGGTCCTCGGTCTTGGGCTTTCTGATAGGCGTCTTACCTGGCGCTGGAGCTACCATCGCTTCTTTCCTGGCTTACGGCATGGAACAGGCGATTGATAATGGTAAGAGCGACGTTCAGTTTGGAAAAGGCAACCTGAAAGGATTGACTGCGCCGGAGACGGCCAATAATGCCGCCTCCACCGGATCATTTGTTCCTCTGCTGACACTCGGAATCCCCGGTTCCGGGACCACCGCTGTCATGTTGGGCGCTTTGATCTCATACGGAGTTCAACCCGGGCCGCAGCTCTATACTGAAAACCCGCAAGTCTTCTGGTCAGTGATTATCTCTATGTACCTGGGTAACGTAGTTTTATTAATCCTCAACCTGCCACTCATCCCCTATATTGCCAAACTGATTACTCTACCCAGGCGATTCCTGATTCCATTGATTCTCTTTTTTTCACTGATTGGTGTTTATTTGGTCTCTTTCAACACCTTTGACATCTACTTAATGGTTGGTTTTGCCGCTGTTACTATCTTGTTGCGCTTTTTAGGCTTTCCATTGGCTCCGATGCTGTTGGGCTTTGTCCTGGGTGGTTTATTGGAAGATAATCTGCGTCGCGCTTTGCTGATTAGCGGTGGCCAGCTGGACTTTTTGTGGCAGCGGCCGATTACACTGGGGATTTTGGTTGTCACAGTAGTGATTCTCCTGTTGCCCTTCTATCGGCGGATAAATACCTGCCCGACGACGAGAGAAGATTATCATTGATACGATTTCACCGATTAGTACGATTCTATTTTCCACCCCTAAAATCATGACACGGTGAAGGGTTCAAGGGTTTCTGTACATAGTCTGTCAGACCTCCACTCGTGATCGGTTAAGCGCTTGAATTTGAGATTTTCTGTAGGGTTTGAGATCACGTATCTCGTTTTCGGTTGGGATCTTTCGTCTCTTTGAGAATTGGTTTAGTCATAGGGAAGGAGTGTCTTTTGATCCCGGTTTTTGGCGTACATTGGCCAAAAGAGTAGCGCTCACCGCCGAGAGGACGGCCCCAATCGCGGGAAGGCGGTTTCTTCGAGAGCGCATTCCTTTTTCTCTGTTGGCCACCAACTGACGTAGTTCCTGTTCGATGCGTTGACTGACCAACATGTTGATTAAGACGGCATAAATGGAGGCTTAGATCAGGTGCTTGTTAGCCGAAGGCAAGGCTCCTAATTGATAGAAGAATTTCTATGGGCCAGTAGGCCAAATAGAGTTGAGCAATGATATATGCATTGAAGAAGACGATCAGTAAATTAGTCACATTAAAGATGATATTCCTGGCTTTCTAGATTTCGAATGCCGGCCAGCCGAAAAGATGCGGTGACCGATCGTCGTTTGCCCCAACACCTCTGTTTTTTCAGATGTGACGTCTCCTTGGTGAACCGCGGCCCAGATAGGCGGGCAACCCTTTTTGAGGCGGGAAATAAAGAACTCGCCACGTTGATGAATCCGATCGAACAATGCAGGGCTGAAATAACATGGATCCAATAACAGCTGATCTTTGACCCAGTCGCCGATTTTCAACGCGCAGGATTCATGTTTCCTTTCCGCCGTGCACTTTATTTGATGCTCACTTTTTCCGGCCACCGAGTGAACCAAATGCCACTTGGCCGCGGATTTCGTCTGGTTGGTGCGACCGGCGGGCATAGCTGTTTTTCAACAGATCATGCCAACCAGCACATCATAAAGGCCGATGACGCCTCTCGTAAGGCCGGAGTTTTCACCGTGACCTGGTACAAGGCGTGTTCACAAGCTGGGCTCGCAGAAAAACTTACAGCCGTTCGTTGAAATGATCATAAAATGACGAAACCGATAGCAAAACTCCCGTCGCCGCCTCATAGGACCGGCGCAAACTGGCGAGATCATGCTTTCTTCCGAGGCCAAAGCTCAACACCAAGGGCCAGAATAAACTGATCGGATCTACTTTTCGTTGTCGTTGCACATTCTACAGTATCTTCTGACTTACGGGCCGTAGCCGTTACTCCTGGTCGGGTTGGTTGATAGAATCTTTTAACCCTAAAGAAGTAGCTTATGGCCTTTTTTAACAGCGGCTTATTGGGACGGCAAAAGAGGAAGGACACTAACCAAATTGATAAATAAAGAGAGAGCGAGCATTTTTAGCCTCGCCCCTTGAAATGGTTTAAGGTTAATAGATGAAATTCTTGCTATTAGAGTTGGTTTCTCTTAAGGCGTCCCCAGTTTGTTTGCTGGTTCTGCTGCAAGAACACGGCGTTCTGTATTCGGCAGCTTAGCTTCGACCAGTTCACCGGCTCCTGCCAGTGTGGCGTTTGGGTCTATTTTGCCGAAATTATTGAAGCTATCGCCATCGATATTGTCTTCATCAAGGTATAAAAGATACACGGTGTTATCATCAGGAGCAAACGCAATTTTTGGGGCCTCATAATCAGGATCGTAGCGAACATCGATATACGGACCTCATCAATTAATCCGTCAAAGATTGAGTGGGTTGCCCCCACGTTCACGTCTGCCGGTTTTGAAAGTCGACTGGGTCGGTTTAACAGACTTACCTGGCTTAGCATGGGATTTCCCCTTTTTACCATTAATAAAATGATGTAGTTGTGTCCCGTTCCACACGATTGTAGCATGATTCCATTTGTTGATGTGATTCTTCAGTGCATTGTCTAACCAGGCCCACGAATTACCGTGCAATAGCTGATTGGAAGAGTCCACCCTTGTTGGCAAATTCCCATTCGTCTTCTTTATTAAGGGCCATCAACTTACCATCAGATTTGGTGGGTTGATACCAGCATTCGATAGTATACGTGGAGCCTAATTCTTGATTGAAAACCTTATGTTTTTGGCTGAGATATAGGATTCAAAAAACCCACACCGTCGAGGCTAACCGCAAAGTTAGCAATCTCTGCTTCTCTTGTTTTCTTTTCTCCTCCTCCTGCAACGTCTCCACCTATGTTAAGCATCCGCACCAGGTGTGACAATTTCGCCTGTAGTTCCTGATTCTGCTTCGGAATTCACATTAGACTCATCATCTCCACAACTAATAAAAATAGTCCTGATAACACTAATAGAATACCCATATCCCCTAAATAACTCTCTGGTATTCCATGCTACAAATTTCGTCTTCAGGTTATACACTCCTGCAACTTCAAAAAAGTGATCACATCATATAGAATGTAAATTGGGTTGTTAAGTGAAATTGTGTTTTTCTTCGGACTGTTAAATAAGCAGGTTTACTGCAATTGGGTCTGACCAAATTGGTTAGCTGAATCCAGGCTAGTCCTCCTGTTGATGTTAAGTTCAATACGCGACATCGAATAAAACCGAAAAGGCTAGGGACTAGATCTGATTGCATTCTGCCGGCACCAGGTGGTAAGATCTCAGCTAGAGTGAGATGNAATTCAAGTTCAGGTGGGCCTGGAGAAAGCGAATTGAAACATAAACGTCTATTCACTTTTGGCCTGATTCTGTTCATTTCAGGTGTGGTTTTACTGTTCCAACCGAAAGTCGCTTGGCTGCGTGGTGTTAGTTTCCCCTGCCTGCTGGTAGCAGTGCTAATGTTGACCTCGGCGCTGGATAGGGCACAACCCCTCGGCTGGCGAGTGATAGAAATCTTGTCCGGTATTGGCCTGTTGGTTGGACTGGCTTGCCTGTTAATATCTGATCTACGTCGATATTCGATGCAGATCCTGGCTACTTCTGCTCTGGCCTTTGGTATTTCGACCATCTACCTGAGGGCAACTGCTATCCTAGGTGGACTGATCTCTGCCGTTGGGCTTTTCCTGCTTCTGCCCCTCCCTCTACTCATCTTCCAAGAAAGCCCTCTGGATCGGGGNAACCCCCTGCGCCCCTTTGCCCTGCCGCTGATTCTGACAGGCGTGTTGTTATTTAGTCTGTCCTCTTCCCGTAAAGTGTTGGTAGAGAGATTGGCATTGGGTGGTATTTTTAGCGGGCTTTTTTTTCTCTGTCAGCCTTTTTGGGAAGGCTTCTACCAGGTTGGCTTTCAGATCTTATTGAGCGGACTGGTCGGGTTTATCACTATTTCGCATCGCTAGATAGATTCAAACCTGTACACCTACCAATAGAACAGACACTANACCCTCGCTTGGCATATAAGGNCTATGCAGATATCGAAAGATCGACCAACCAACCGCTGTCCCGGTAATGCGCCACTATCTTGGGGCATGATTAATTGTGAGAGCCTAGGTTCCAGCTAGCCGTATTTCTACAACAACTTGTGNTATTTTATCCAGAGCAAGCGTGCATGCGATTTTCGTCGTCATTAGCCTTAGTGTATGTGCAACTGTCTGAAGCATACTTTAACTATGTCCTTCCGTCCTCCTTCGAAACGGATGTTATTTGGTCTTGTGAGGGGCAAATGCTAACCAGAGCCTGTAAAACGTTGTTTATCCCCGGCCTTATGCCGTGGTAGTTTTTGCCTTGACCACGCGGGCCGTGGCAACTGAATTTTGTTCGATGGTGGCACGAACGATTCACCCGTCATGAGCGGCTACCANCGCCTGACGACCGGCGATGACTACAACACCTCGCAGGGATATGGCTGGCAAGGTGACCGACCGACACACATGGAGTTTCGACGGCCGGTACGTACCCTCAAACTCAGAGGACTGTTCGGTCAATGGCTTCTCGAGGAGGCCTACGACAACTATCGCAAAGCGATGACTAGGACGGCGTGTTCCCAGGATATCGGCTTTCGCCTATATGTTCCAACGGTATCTACCGTGTAGCTGTTACCATGGGCAATCTCTCGACAGCCATCGGCTCGATTGACTTGTCAGTCAATGACGAAGCCGTGGCCAGCAGTTGGCTGTCTGGACGCCCGGAGTATCAGATGCTGGACAGGACTACGACCGGGTGGTAGGCGGCATTCCGAGCGACGGTTGAAGTGACCGACGGGAAGAAAAACCAGCAATACTACGCCGCTCAGATGGCTGAGCAAACTACCTGGGAGATTCCCTATGCTCAGTGATACCATGCCAAGCCCATCCTTCAAGACCTACACTACATCGGTTATCCCCTTGCCGGGCACAGTATCATGGCAATCGAGGTCACGTCCTATCGGTCCGGTCCNGTGGAAATGGTCGATGGCAAGCTGAAGTTGCACCAACCGATCGATTCATTAGCGTTGCGAAGATCCATCGAAGAATTCAATGCTGGCCGCTTTGACACCGCAGTGATCTTGCTCAAGGACATCTGTAAACCAGAAGCACAGGTTGCCGAGGTGGTGGTCGAGTTATGGCTATCCGGTCGTCTGGAGACTGAGGTCGAACAAGAGTTCGTCCCCCAAGCTTTAGCTACGCTGCAAGCCCACTTCAAAGAGAGCNCCGGTGAATTTGCTCTTGCCGAACTCTTGTCCGATGCGGAGATCTTTGAAATGGCGATGCAACTCCACGTCAACCGCGGAGGTGACGCAGAGAGCAACCACTTCCTGGACAACAACAGGGCAATCGGCTGGTGGTAGATGATCCAACCCGACTCGCCGCATCCGCGACAAAGCTCGTCTTCACCTTGCCCGGACGGCACACATGCTCAAGCCCTATTTCCCCCATTCTCGGTACCGAGAAGTAGGTCTTTCTCGAGTTGGAGAAGAAGTACNCCGAAAACCGTTTTGTCAAATATCACCTGCATTTACAGNGGCAACCANACGGCGATGGGANCGACTACTACGATTNGACGATGGAAGNCTATGNGTCCAAGNCCNAANGGTCTCCTGAATGGGNCNAGGCAATCTACCCGGCGTTTTGCGGATTAGTNNATNTGTCTGAATGGTGGAATNCNGTTTCGCCGGAGCTCTAGAGGCGATATTGGAGNCGGGTGGAGCGACGACGTTGAACTTGTAGGCCTCTTCGGCTATTACGGCTATGTCAGTCGCGGTGTTTCCGACCTCTGCCAGGGCACGGGAAAACTTATAAACGGCGTTTGGAATCTCTCAGAGGTCGATCCAGAGATAGGTTACAGCCAACCTATGGCGGACGCTGAGCACACGGCCGAACCGATCGGCAATACACTGGGAATGATGATGCAGTTGGGTTACGNCAACCCCACTTGGATTGAACGCAGCATGAAAGCCGGCAAGCTGATCCGCGACTTCTGGACCCACTATAACGATCAAAATCATCGGCACTCTCGGTCGAACTTCCTCAGTCCCACGCAGGTCGGCGCGCACGACCGGATGAACGATTCCTGGATCAGCTATCGGGCGGTGAGTCCAGCGACTGCTGTGTTCAACTACAACGGTAATCCCACTATCGCCAAGCTCTATACGGAAATTGTCAACGGCTGGGTGGCCACTGCCATGTCGACCGATCGGGGCAAGCCCAAGAGGGTGATCCCGGCTCAAGTCTCCTTTCCTGACAGTGCCCTCGGCGGTACTAACTCGCCCAACTGGTATACAGCCAGCCATCCGCCAGGAACGGTAAACTACGACTGGCTACGTCAACAATACAAAGGCTACCTGCTCGATATCCTCTTCGTGGCCTACAATGTAACAGGCGATGCCAAATATCTCGAACCGATTCGGCTGGAATACGAATTGGCTGTCAAGCACGGCTATATTCCCGACCCGGTAGGACCTTTGAAGCGAAGTCAGCGCCGGGGCCTGTCAAGGTCGACGCACCGGCCGGGAGCNAAAAGTGGGTCGCTGCCCAATTGGCACAGACCGAGAAGTAACTTATAGCCAGACAGAGGCTCGAAGAACAAAAGGGGCCTCTGAAGAACCTCTGGAGCAAAGAGCAGATTGTCGAAAGCAGAAACCGCGTGGCCGGCACCTGAGAACCCACTGGCCCATCAGCACTTCCGAGGCTGGCCCCACCGATCACGTCGGATTTATTGGGATCATCGATCCACTCTTTATCTACACACGTGGTTCTTGGGGCAGACCGCTGTTGACTGCGACTGTAACCTACGAAAATACCACTGAGGATTTCGCCGCCGCCACGGTGACAGCCGATCCCCAAGGTCTGCGAATTTATTACTACACCTTGGTACCCGGCAGGCGAACGATCGGCATTGTTCTCTGGGAACTGGAAGCCGGCGGTACCTACCGGCTCGTGTATGGCATCGACGCGGGCGACGACGGGAAAATCGATATCATCACCGAACAGCGCGACTTCGTCTTCCCGCAACATGGCTCGCCCGTTCAGATTGACGTCGAGTCGCGGACCAACTACGTCGTGGAAATCGATCAACTCCAGCGTGGCGAGCTTATAGGCCCTGCACCGGACCCCGGTTTGTCGGCCCAGGATACCCGCTATAATCCGGCCCGNAATCTACCCACGGCACGAATCTACAACGTCAGCTTCCAACCTATTCGAAACATCAAAATCGCCTTCTATGACGGCTTCCCGTCCGCGGGCGGGAAGCCTATTGCTGTGCAGCAGATCCCAAATATCGAAAATCCCAATGATTTGGAGCCGCGCATGGTGACTGTTGGCGTGAATTGCCGCTTAGACCAGCCAACCGATATTTATGTAGCAATCGATCCGGACGATGAAATCAACAGTGAGATTACGNCACTTAANAACGTCGCTCACAAACGATTGATGGATTCGGGNGTCAATGCNAAACNGCCTGCGCCGAAACCTGCTAAACTTCTACGAAAGCGAGGACGAAGAGGCTAGAAGCAGTTTCATCGAATACTTCGACACTTTCTNCTACCGATATATCCTTTGGATTTGCCATCAAAACAACCCAGCAAATATTCGATTGAGCGACGCCGTTACGTTCATGCTCAATATCGTAACGTTCCGTCGCCCTCGCTTTAGGTCCAATAGGTGGTCGTACCTCCTTAAGGCATTGGGGGGCTCGTCTCATCCATACTCGAGCATAGGATAGCGTGGGTCATGTGCTCGTTGAGAAACATTCAGTACCACTTCTATTTGACAGGCGAAGTGGGCGTTGGCCTGAACCAGTATGCACCGCATGTGCTTCTGCCAGGGTCAGATGACGTTTTTTCACCTGACGAACACATCCCGGNGAAATGGATTCTACTACCTCCAATTCAACCAGTTCGTGGACCCAACNCCCTCAAGCGACAGAGGCCTGACTGCAGCTAGGCTGACCGGCGGGCTTCCCGCCACCATCCAGTTTCCGCGAACGGTCACAGCCGCGTTTTTGGCCCTCCAATGCCGAGCTCAGCCCTTCGGCCAGGCAACATTCACGGATTTGTTCCACGGTGCGTCGAGAAAATCTAGTTCGTTCAGCGANTTTCCTGTCGATCAGCCCTGAAAGCCTGCGCCTGTTGTCTATGGTAGGCGGCTTTTCGTTCCCGATTGATGATGCCATTAAGTTGATCTCGTTCTTCTAAATTCAATTTCACTACGTNGCGTTTTTTTATGGTTATGCCCACAACAGGTTATAATGGACACTTTCTGAAAAACCATACTAACATCCTAGTTTATTTTACGGAAAAACTACTAGAGTTTCTTTTTGCTGAGTAGTAGTGGATACAGTTCGGAGGCCAGCATAGCGCTAACGATTAAAAACCCACCTAGCATTTGAATCATTGCTAATCGATCCCCCGCCAAAAAATAGCCGAAAATTGCGGCAAACACCGGTTCCGTGGTTAAAATAACTGCCGTCCGAATTGAGGACAGTCGCTGTTGAACGTAAGACTGGACCGAAAAACCGATGGCTGAAGCCACGATGCCCGTCAGTAAAATTGCCTGCCAAACTTCTTGATTTGGTAGAAACTGCGCTGGTTTAATCGGCCAAAGCAACGAAAACAAAACTCCAGCTATAAACATCTGCCCCAATGCTAAGACCAAAGCACGATGATTTTTAGCGTGTCTCGACAACAGTGAAATGTGTAACCCAAAGCAGATCGCGCATCCCAAGGTTAGAACATCCCCAAACTGAAATCCAGTTGGACTAAATCCTACNAACAGTAGCATACCTAAGGTACTAACACCTAAAGCACCTAAGNTAACGAAACTGGGACGAAGACGAAATAGCAGAAAGTCGATTACGGGAACGAACACGATGCATAGCCCTGTAATCAAGCCAGAGTTGGTCGGCGTAGTATAGAGTAGACCAAGCGTTTGGAGTAGGTATCCACCGGTCAACGTAATGCCGATGCCAATGCCAACCAGAAACGAGTTGAGTGCAACTTTGGTTCGGGGTCGAGTAAATACTGCAAGTGTTACCGTTGCAATCAAAAAGCGGATGGCTAAGAATGGAATCACAGGGTATTGCTCGACTGCATCTTGAACGACGACAAAGGTGCTACCCCAGACGGCGGTGACACAGACCAACAGAAAGGAGAGAAATAGATCTTGCATATTCATCATTCACTATATCAGATTCGGTAGTAGTCGGCAAGCCAAGGGCTAAAACTTCAGAGTTCTGATCTTATAACTAAAAGTTCAGACAAGCCGATGTAGTCTGTGTATTATAGGTGTCAACTTAAGCGGAGAAGGTGATTTCTAAGACGTATGGGAAGATAATTTCGNCGAAAAAGGTTATCATTNTAAGGAGGAAACATTGAAAGCCAGCAGGAAGCAAGGAGAAGAAATGGNATCCTAAGTAGTCAGCAGAAAAGAGTNCCGTCCAGAGAAAAGCAGGCTGAGCGCCATCGGTGGGACCAACCGCATAAAGTGGCCTTCCAGCCAATCCTGATCTTGTTGTCCTTTCCGGATTGCTTCATAGGCACTCATCCACTGAAGACGAAAGGCAAGACAAAGACTCAACTGGGGAAAGGGACGAATCATAGAACTAAGCAGAAGCACATCCACAAGTTCGAACTGTGCATCTCGGGCACGGCTGAGTCTATGNTCATACACGGCGTGACGAAACTCTATTAACTTGGTAAACTGCTTCACGGTAGAAACCTGCTGGCTGTTTAGGCTCCATAAGTTTCTACCATTAGGTGGTTTTGTGCAAGTCGCAAACCGCCTTGATCATTGATCTAAACGCGAGTATCAGAACGATCATCGCTTTTGCCTTCTAATTCCTTGTTCCCTTCTTCTAAAAATCGGTTCCTACAATTTTATAAAGCATCGGTTCAAAAACCTGATATCTTCTTGAGAGCGCTCTGGCTGACTCCTCTTTTCGAAGCCATGAAAGAACAGTTTGAACCTTTNTCTCTGTAGGAATGCTCCTGCCCAACATAATTAGACCACCTTAATAATCCTCATTTTCCAAGGAAGTCTAAAATTNATCAATTCCAATATACCCGTAGCTATGCAGGACAGCACTTCATTTTGTTTTGCAGTTTTTTCTCCCGGGCTTGNATGCGCTTCTCACGTTTCTTTTCCAGATGAGATTTTNTTTTGATGGAAGNGCGACACCATTTTCAAATAACTCTTTCTGCTACCGGTAAAAAACGGTTAGTTTCGGGTTATATTGATCGCAGATATCGGACACTGGTATCTTATCGACCAAATGGCATTTTAATATGGTTGTTTTTCATCTGGTGTGTAATTGTGACGTTTCTTTTTCACAGAATTNTCCTTTGGCTGAGTATATTAACTCAAACATCATAAAATTCCAATTCACGCTGAACCAAGACAAAACTAAATGAACTAGACCAGATTCGTCTCAGAAAAAAATGGCCATTTTTTTGCAAAAGGGCTAAACATTCACTGAAATCCTGCCGATAAGGAATCAGGTTTTGAATGAGTAACTAAACTTACATAAAGCTCGGAGAAAGAAAAATGGCAACAGGATTTAGAGTTAGCACCAACACCAGCGCAATGAAAACATATCGCGCATTTTCAGATGCACAATCGAAATTAGAACAAAGCATCGAAAGATTATCGTCAGGCTTGAGAATTAACAAATCTTCTGATGACACAGAAGGTGCCGCCACCGTCACTCGACTTGGCAACAGAGTTCGTGGGTTACAACACGCTCAGAAAAACTCTAAACGATCCATCGACATGCTACAAACAGCAGAGAGTGCACTGAACGATATTCACGGGATTTTAGCCCGAATGAGAGAGTTGTCCGTCCAAGCCGCTTCAGACAACGTGAATACAAACGACCGCTACACGCTCAACATGGAGTACCAACAGTTGAAAGCTGAAGTCAACCGAATCGCGCAAGCAACAGAATACAACGAGATTAAGCTGATTAATGGATCACAAAAAGCCATTATCGATGCCACTAAAGCTGGTGTAGGCATTGATTCAATCGTCTCCGCTGGACACGGTGGACAAGAAGTCGTTTCTGGAACGTACACTTTCGAGTCTTCTCAGCCTAATAGCTTAAAACTGATCAACCAAAACACAGGCGAGGCCGAAACTATTAATTTCACGCAACCAGGAGCTGGGGAAATCAAAACCTATCAATTCTCTGAGCTCAGCATCACCCTTACATTCAACGAGAATTTTGATCCCAATAACTTAGTCGATTCCACTAGCGGAAACACGCTATCATTCGATGCCNCTACTACTGGTAATACCGTACAAATCGGTGCTGACGAAGGTGATGATAGTGAATTGTTCTACACTCTCGCCGATGCGACGATCAAAGGATTGCTAATTGAGCGTACGGCTATTGACACGTTAACTGATGCTCAGTCTACAATCAACGCTCTCGATAATGCGATTGATGTAATCAACGATGACCGAAGCTACATTGGTGCCGTCCAAAATCGACTCGAATTCTCCGCTATAAACGCTGCGAGTTCTGTTGAAAATCTACAAGCTTCGATCTCAACGATCAGAGACGTCGATTACGCCCTAGAAGCCATGGAATTGGCCAAGTACCAAATTTTGGTGCAATCTGGCTCGGCCATGATGGTACAAGCCAACCAACTATCGCAAACTGTTTTAAGCCTGATGCAACAGTAAAGCTACTTGACCCATCAGTCGGAAAGCACTAAAGCGGGAAAATAAAGCCAATCAAGATAGGATAAAGACATAAGGACTTGAATAAAGGGTAGGAATTCAAGACCGAGCAAACAAAACCGAAAAATCGGCAGCGGGATGAAGAGGAAGTAATTCGCTCGTATGCCGAACAACGACCGAACGTTATTTGGCAATAAATGCCAATAATCGAGTTACACTTTTAGCGATAAAGTTAGGAAGAGAGAACGANTCCACGAGTGCAATTGCTCACTTCTGCCACCCTCTCCGTGAGCAATTGCACAATGACGGGAGCGTTCTCCCTTTTTTGCTTCCGTTTATTGCATTTTTTAAATAGCCGATCGTCACAGACCTGCTAGGCAATCCCCTGACGATCGGTTTCCGCTCTATATAGACAACCACCCGCAGTGACATAGAGCGTTCTTAGACCTATCCCNCCAAAAGCGCAGTTGGTGACAATACCATCTGGAAACAGTTTGCCGGATTCATCATCTTTGGGTTGAACTAAATCAATTGGATGCGTTTCTACAACCCTGCCTCTTGGACTNAAAACGTAAATCATCGAACCTGGGCCACTCTGCTCCCAACCGGCTGTTGCTACAATGTTACCCTGATTGTCGAGTGTCATTCCGTCGATTCCCCGATGCGGGTAGAAATTGTGCAAAATTTCGCACTCACCCAACACCCCATCTGAGTTGATTGGATAAGCTCGTAATTCGGTGTTGTTGCCGTGGCCATAGCTGCTCTCGGCCACGTAAAGTCGTGATTGATCAGGTGAGATTAAAATACCGTTCGGTTTGGTAGTATCAAAGGTCATCCGTTGTAGCAACCAATTGCCGTCAGGTTGTGGATTTGCTCGCAGTACCGATTGGTGATCGAGTTCCAAATCGTCAATCCTAGCCCCGTATCTCGGATCGGTAAACCAGATCCGTCCCTGATCATCGAAAGCCAAATCGTTAGGACTATTCAACCGTTTACCTTCGAAACGATCTACGATAATATCACATGATCCATCGGCGTTATAACGAGCGATACACCGGCCACCGCCCTCACAAGCGTAAAGTTGACCAAGTTGATCGAACATCAACCCATTAGCTTCGTTGGTTGCCTCACGAAAGACATCGGTTTTACCGGTTTGCGGATTGTACCGCATAATTCGGTTGTTTGGAATGTCGGTGAATAGTACTACTTCACCCGTCCAAGCGGGTCCTTCTGTGAAGCCGAAGGGGCCAGAGACACTTTCAAAAGTCCATGAGTTAATAGCCATTAGGTTTCTCCTTTAGTTTTTGAGTGTGATAAAATTTTGTAAAGGCTCCCAAATCTTTCCTAAACGGTGGATTGTGGAGAGAACCTTTGCCTACTTTGAATGGTATCTACGCCTGAGCCTGGGTTATGAACACCATTCTCTACACTCCGAAAACAGGGGCTATCTTGCCATGACTAGTTATCGAAGTGGCTTCAACTGACGCTTAAACACCTCTAATTTCTTATCAAACAGGTTCTTAATCTCCAGATTTGGGACCGACTTGGATCTGAACTTTATAACCGTAGGTCTGAGTCCCACTAAAGTGTTCTGGGACTGAGGCCACCACCAAGCATATTTGGCAGTCGCTGTCCTTTGCCATAACACAACCTTCGCCCGTCAACGGATTGCTCATTTCCATCTCAGAATAAGACGGCCCCGATTCGCCCACCACAACAATCCGCCCTTCAAAATGAGAGGCTGCACCTTCACTACCTGTTTCATCTCCCTTCAGGGTAAATTTGTAGGTGGCCGCTCGACTGTTCTTAATCCGAATGACGTTATAAGCCCAGCCACGTGGCTTTAGTGCCTCCGGTGGGCGAATCCAGTTGCCGCTCGTTCCCTGATCCGTATAGGTGAGCGCGTCTGGATGCAGGTTAGCTGGATCGCCTACGTTGATCACCTCTTGGGCGGCCCGTTCTATCTGTTCTGGGGTTAGATAATCCAAGTCCGCCGTGTTATGCGATGCCCAGTCGGAAAAGTGGCCACGCAACCGATCAGCGCCAATCTGCCTATAGTGGTATTCCTGAGGACTGAGATCGGTACCCAGGTAAAAGCCGTTGGTGATCAGTTCCGCGGCAACATCTGCCACGTTGGTCAAGTAGAATAGGTAGGTATGAATACCGTATTGTCGGACCTGATAAAGCCAATCGGTAGGATCGCCAGCGGCATGATTGCTAAAGCTATGCCAGAGTGCCAGATGCGGATTAGCTCCCATCGCTCCTGCTTCAACGAAAGCATTTATATCGTCTGGCAGTTTCTGGCACTGATACCATTGGGCAGACGCCTCAATATACCACTGGGAGTCTCCCTGGTAGGCGAAACCGGGCGAATTGGCAGAGTATTGAAAGATATGAAAGCCTTCGTGGTACAAATTTGACTCTGAAGTATGAACGCCAATGGGAAGGGTCAAGAACGGCATTCCGTACTTATCTGTGCCTTGCCCGTTTCCCCATTGATTCGGNAAACAATCCTTTTCCCCGCGATGTATGTAGACATTGTAGTAGTATCCAGCGCTGAGGTTAGGCGGATCAGCCATTCCTAAATTGTGGAGACAATCCTGGCGGATACGCTTGAGTTGAGTAAAGATGATCTGGGCGTCAGAGTGGTGGTCAAATTGTGGATCCCACCAAACAGCAAAGATGTCGTCAGTAACGACTTTTAGGGATGTCAGCGAACCAAAGGCAGTTTTTAATGCCAGGTCTCTGCCGGCTGAATTTATCATACGATTTGATTTTACTCTGAGATCAACTGTTGAATGTTGGCAGTTAAGGATGGAATCATCGGCCAAATGGGTCTAAAAGCCGTTTTGGCATGGGATAACCCTAAGGAGTTGCTTCTACTTCAGAATTACTATTTTTTGATCTGACTATAATCATCAGCTTGAATCCGGTAGAAATGGGTTCGACTAGCCACNGTTTTATCGGTACCAGTAGACGCNAGCTGTGTGATGATTGATCTCGCCGTTTCAATTCTAAACTGGTTTGGTTAAAAGTACCTGGGCGATGATTTCTATAATTTTTGTAATTTGGATGGCCTATCCTTCAGACATCCACCTTTTTGCAAAAGAGGCATCCTTACCAAGGAGGAGGACAGAAGGAGGATTCTAAAAATTCGTAATCCCGAACCGGTTCGATTAAAAGGTCGATTTTTCGGTCATATGATTGTAGCAAATCTGGGCGTAGTCTACAACCAATAATCNTGGTAGGTGACTAAATGTCAGGGGTGTTTTTCAGTCAATCGCCGGTTCCACAAAATCCCCGAGGAGAAAACAGAAGCAAACAAGGCAGGGGTTAGGGCTTTTGGACGATTTTTGGCCCAAAATACATGGAAACAAATCGGTCGAGTTTAGCAGATTGACGAAAGTTGGTTTCGATTTCACTACTAGTTTCTTTAATTTGTTGGTTTTCCTGGTGGATGTGCCTCTGGGTAATGTTTCTACTTACCTACCGGGAATCCATAAACCCAACTTCGAATGCCCGGACCATATTACAATGGACGCCGATCCACCAATGGTTCGCAATGTTCCTGTTCAAACCGGAGATCTCATTGTTTTTCTGCTCAAGACCTCGCCCCGACTCATGTACGGTGTTATAGGCAAAGCAAATGACGAAGCCCCTATGGACTCCTAGTAACTGCAAACGGCGCGTGCGTGATACTTACTGATGGGAACTAACCGTTATCCGTCATTTCCCACAATTGGCATAGGGTAGGTTCGCTGCCAACCACCAGCACCAAATTCTAGATCTGTCCAACTTGTTCCCACCCTTTTCTCTGAATATGCCTGTGTGNTCGACCTTAGCATCATCGTGGTTAACTCGGTGTCCAACTGTTGTCTTACTCTCCTGGCAGTCGGAATGATCGATTCGGTTTATCTGCTCGGCGGGATCCTCTGTNACATTGAACAGCATCACATCGCCAGAGGCATATTTAGCCAGTTTCCATTCACCGTCATAGTTCATACACCCACTCGCCAGAAAGCCGTAAACCCGATCTCTTACGCTATCAGTCTGGATACCTAACCCGGGTAAGGGTATCGAGTCCAGATGTGTGGGGATTTTACATCCAGCAAGATGTAACAGCGTAGCCGTAATATCCTCGATACTAACAGGACCACTACAAACCGCACTGTCATCCGCCCACGGCAAATGAACGATTAACGGCACTTTAATACTCGATTCGTAAAAGGTTCCTTTGCCAATTAAGCCGTGGTCTCCCAGATAATCACCGTGATCACTGGAGAAGATGATCACCGTGTTGTCCTGACGCCCTGTTTCTNCCAGCGCAGACAAGATGTGGCCGACTTTGTCGTCGATCTGTTTGACTAGTCCGGCATAGTGGGCACGGATTTTCTTTTTATGGGCGGTAGTGAATTCCGAATGGTCGACACTGTTCCACGATCTCAGGTTGCCCTGAATATTGCTCCGGCGAAAATTGAGTGGTTGGCCAGGTGCTTCAGTATAAGGATCTGGTATTTCTTCCGNTTCGAACAGATCGGCGTACTCCTGGCACGGGTCATAGGGACAGTGNGAGCCCGGAAACCCGACCNTCATGGCAAATGGCTGGTCCTGATCGTAGTTTCGAATGTACTTGGCCGCCTCCTCTCCCACGAAATAGTCCCAGGAGTGCTCCCACGGTAATCGGCTGATAATTGCACCCCGATTTTCCTGGTACCCTTCATGTTCGTTGCCGTGAAATTTCTTCACCCCGTGGGCCTTCAGATGGTGATGGTAATCGTCTTCCACGTTCAACCACCGTTTGTCTTCACAGATAACGCGATGCTGAAACCCCATCGCCGCCTCCCAGGGATAGAAGTGCATTTTACCGATGGCTGAGGTCGCATACCCGCTTTGGCTCAACATCTCCGGCCAGGTGGGGATGCCACATACCGACAGATCAGGTCGCAGAAACTGTCCGTTGGACAGGACACCAGTTCGGATANCATTGATCCCTGTAAGCAACACGGATCTAGCGGGTACGCATAGGGGCGACGGTGTACAGGCATCAGCATATCGAACGCCTCGAACGCACAAACTGTCGATGTGTGGTGTCTGGATAAAATTGGCGCCGTAACAACTCAGGAAATCAGCCCGTAACTGGTCGGGCATTAAGAAAATAAGATTTGGTTGTGAGGACATTATCTTCCCTCCACGCGGGTTCTCGACTCCAGCCGGGTATTCATCAACCCTAGTCGGGTCAAGATTGCGTAGCTACTAAGATCACCGATACGAATGTGTANGGTACATCTCGCTTGGTGCTTGCGTGCTTGGTCATGGCCAAACCAATGCTGTCAGTAAGGCTTCGATCCAAACTAGCATCACCGGCCACCCAGCCAGCAGATTTAATCTTTCCATCCAAGAAGACGGCCCACTGATCCGACAGTGGTCGGTAAATCTTCAAGGCGAATAACCCGCCGAGGGAAGCCTTATCAGTATAGAAACTTTACGCCTTGGGTTGAGTCCTAACCCCGAGTTCTGAGGTAACCAAGAGGCGATTATTGNTNCAGTTTAGCGGATAGTCGATCAACTGGAGCTCGAGTCCTGAAAAGCGACGTTGGTGGTTGAAGTATCGGTTGACCAACGATGAAGAGGTTGGTCTGACCACGTTGCAGAAAGAGATGTGTGTCGATGGTGTATCCGAATGAAGTCAGCGGCCCCATACTCAGATTGAACCTTAACTGAGGTTGACGTCGGAATACGCCACCCCTTCAACCCAATCAGATATGGATCCAGAAGATTGAGCCACTGTAACCGTGCTTGGCGACGCAAAAAAGTGCGCTCGTCAAAAGTCAGGTCTGAAAACTTAATATAGCGATTGAGTCCCACTCCAGACGGGTGAATGCCGCGTTCCTGATAGGTCTCTCTTGGAGGGTGTCGGTCGTAAACCCAAGCCGTGAAGTCGTGCCCCGTAAAGTCCCTGGCCTCTAGATCACGTCCCTCCTTTTGATTGGATTTGTCTGTCAACTCATTTAGTTCTGTAGAGTTACCCGAGACAACATAGGAGAGAGCATTCAATTTTATCAACCAATACAAGAAGTAATGCCAGAACTTCTCCCCGTGGGCTCCCGCCGGGGATGTTTCCCCGCTTCCGGAAGAGACATCGATGCTGCGGCTTCGACAGTTTGTGATAGTGTTATCGCGAATGACCACGTCGATCCCACTACCTGCTTCTAGCCACCAGTGTTCGGGGGCAAGAGAGGCTAAAAACCTGTCCAAACTTTAGCCACGATTAGCTCAGTATAAAAAACGTTTGGTAGTGCAACAATCGCCACGATAGTAGATCTTAGATTTTTCTACATACGAATCTGAGTTAGCTCAAGCTAAGAATATCTGAGGTGTTTTCATCTCTGCTTTCGGTAGGGTGGTCAACTCAGTCGGGAATTTGAATAGACTGTCAGTCGGTTGNATTAAATCCGTGAAAAGAAAAATTACCGATCGGTTACGTTGTCGAAGTAGGTGAACAACTTGACGCCCTTGGATACCATAGATATTGATGAAGTCATAGATAATTTTAGGCAGTTGATCAGCCTGATTGGCAGCATATGGCAAATACGCTTCAATTTGCCAAGTCTCTGTTTCGAGTGGGAGGCCCATTTCCTGGTATCGTGTCGGTTGACCGGATGGTGTAAAAAGATGTAAAACCTCCCGCTTGACGGGCGGCTGTTTCCCCCAACGTCGCTGAAGCGAATCAAAGATACCACCAGGAGGATCTATAAAAGAGGAAACGGGAACACTGAGTTGCTGTAGCGGGCTGTCCGACGAGGCGTATTGGCAAATTAGTAGGTGTAGATTGCCAAGCGATAGATAGAAGTAGGCGTAGTGCCATTTGGGCATCCGAATCAAGTCGATCAAATCAGCGAAGGTTTCGACTTCATACTCCTCATCAATCTGTAATAAGATTTCATTGGACAGGTCGAAATTATAGAACATAAAACGGTCATCAATCTGGGTTGAAGGCTCACCAATTACTTGTTCCAGTTCGATAACTTGCTGACAGATTGGCTCCAAAATAGATCTGGAAATTATTTCTTGATTTTGAATCGTTCGATCGATGAGCCGGTTTAGATCGTATATCAGCCGGGCCTTTTCCTCCTGGACCTTTTGGAAGTTAAGTCCTGATGCCGTTAACACATCCAAACGATCTAGATATTCCATGTATAGACGAAGATCTTTGGCTGAGATCTCGATGGCGGTTTGGATTTGCTTTAACGATTCTGANGGNGTAGTGTGCTGGTTGTTAGAACCAATGAGGTTATTAATCCACTGTTTCTGCATCCTCGAGTAAGATTATTCCTTCCGTAATAACTAGTAACTGTGCTATAATGTAGCCTNTTTCTGCCTCCTGAAGAGCGGAAATTATACAATAGGATAACATATAAATAAAATNCTTTTCAGGTTACGGAACCGAAGCCGAGNACCATCGGCATAAATTCTTTTATTTTTGTACTGTTTTTTTTGATCAAAATCATTTTTGGGTNTAGGTTTGGAGGATAACAAATGGCGAACTGGAGCGAGTTTATCGACAGTGCGTTAGATCGGCTATCGGGGAAACAGCGTAGGAATGCGCTCCCGCAGCTGGCAATTGCTGCGCCGGAGGAAGATCGGGCAGGGAAGTTAGTACTTCTGGAGAAGAAGCATAAACGTAAAGAACGGCAAATCAAACAACGGTTGAGTTATCAACTGCTGGAGAAAATGCGTCGTCGGTCTTTGAGTTGGAAGTCTTATTACTATCACGATCCATACCAGATTCCGCGTTTAGCCATTACCAACGACAACGCAATAGGGGCTCATGTGGTGGAGCGACGGTACATCATACCTTATGATCAGATCATCGAAGCCAATTTTCATACTGACCAGAATGGATCTATTATTTTTATTGACGTGAGTGATCTGCAACATATCCACCGTAACCAATTCGATCAACTGGAGCGAGGTGAAATCCGGTTTCAGGTCTATGATAAAGCATTTGGACTTCGTATTTGGTACGGTGAAACAGAACGCAATAACGAAAGTCGTACAAACAATAGTGACCAACTCCAGCAATTGGGTAAACACAAAATCTTTATNGACAAGTCAACTGCCTTTCTACTTCGCCCCTTTCGGAATCTTGGTGCTGATGGGTTCGCCGCTGTTGCTAACCGCTTGCTAATTCAGGAAGACGTCACTGTCGATGGTAAGAACGCAATCGAATCTCTCCTTATGGAATTGGGAAATGAAGAGCTACTTCAACATTATCAATCAGCCTTAGACGTCTTCAACCAGAAATCGGCACTTCGCCGCTCGGCGAAATCGCTTCAAGACAATTCTGAAATTCCATTGATTATAACTAAAGCTGACCAAACCAAAAATGAGCGAAATAATGAGCATNCGGATCAACNCAACCTGGTTGTTGAACAACATGTACCAGACANTGCTTANCAACTGTTTGCNACAATGGGNGANAATCATTTTGCTGAAATCGAGGAAGATCTACTCTATATTAGTCTTTCCTCCATTAGTTTTGACCGATCAGGAGTTCTAGACAGCTGCTCAATTTTGAAAGACAAACTACATCAGTATCTCGAGACAGATTTACTGTCAGCTTTACAACTGGAGCATTTTTACCAATTTCTGGGTCAGGAAATTGAAGAGCGGGGTGAACATGAAATAGTTGTAGATCCACTCCGCTATTCCCCACTGGAAGACGAGGCTTATGAAGAGATCTCAGTAGAAATTCTGGAAGATATTCGTCAAATTGTTACCGACTATCGTTACTCCAGTTATCCTCCAATTAGTACCCAAATTGATCAACTCCAGGAAGTCATCCAATCTTTAGGACAAGCCTTGGAAGATGCTCGTGAACTCCATCGCCGTCGTGAAATCACTGACCCCCGTCAAATTTTGACCCAAAAAGCTTTTGAGTTGCCCAATGACGGTCAATATGAACTCGCCGCTGACGCTGAACATAGAAGTTACTATGACCACTTGCTAGATGTACAACAGATCATCGGTGACATCCAAAGCCAAATGTTACGATCGGTATCTGATGTCTCATTGTCATTAACTAAATCAGCTTTCTTGATCGTCCAACTCAATTTGCATGATTTCCCCACCCTAGAACCGATGTCTGTCCGACTACTTGAACTAATGGCGCAAANTATATCGACACAACAGCAGACAACAGNTNATTCAGTTGAGTCGGNGNCCACAGAGTTAGCACAGCCTAATGATTTTGAACTCGAAATCATCGATCAACTGGTTCAGTTGACAGTCGAAATACAACAGATCTTGGGAACTCAAAACCAATCAGGTGAAGATNCTCGTCAATTACAAACCNTAGTNGNTGAATTAGAGCAGATTTGTCTCCACAACCAACTGTTTTCTAGTACCGACTGGCACAAAGAGTATATAGCCTTTGCCGATCAACGGGTCGCAGCTTTCAATGACCAGATCTTTGATACAGCTATCGACCGCCGAAACCAGATTCAGGAAGAGCTGGAAAATTTAACGGAATTAGTTGATACCTTCATCAGTGGTGTCAGCGTTCCTGCCCTTCTACCAGCTCAACTGCACGAATCTGGCAATGGGTTACAAACCTATCTCGTACAAGAGTTGCAGGGCTACCTCAACTCTCAAAATCTGCAATTGCATACCGTTCCCGGAAGAGAACAACAACTGCAATCTTTGCTACATGAACTGCTTCCCAAGCATCTGGACACGCCACTTGAACAGATTGAGTACTTTTTCCGTTTCTGTTAGTCCACCTTAGTTATCATTAGGAGAAGGAATGAAGAGACTGACGCCGAACAGGGCGGAAAAACAAATTCTTGACCAACTTGACACNAGTCAAGATACANGTCTTAACCTCACCAGATCTTTTGAGATAGAGAGGGCAACCGAGCAGTTAAAACAAATCCTACCTACTTACAACCCAGAAGTCTCTCCCATCAAGCCAACCAAGCGAGCAATCCGATTNGTCTTCCTAGCGTTAGTTCCGATGGTTTTGATGGTTTGTCTGACCGCGGTTGGTTTCATTGGTTATCGGGCCTCGGGTGATTTTGAGACCTTTTGGCATCATTTAAAAGAAAATAAAACTATTGCGGTCAGTTTGAGCAAAAACAAGACTGTACAGGATGTCGCCATCGAGGATGTACTGGTTCAACTTGAAAATCCGGATAAGTCCGTGCACCAGAAACTGATCGAGTTGGCCGCTATCGGCTATAACCCGCATAGTGCCACAGGANTGATTGTCTATGACGAGAAGAAACGAACGCAATATCGAATGACTTTTGAGCAGCAGATTCAATTGGCTCTCGATCAGGCTTACGAGATCTACAATCGTTATGACCCCTCTACCGAACAAACCGTCTATGGAGTGACAACTGAAGATCTGATTTACCAAAAAGGGCTCAAAGTCGATGGGTACGCCCCCATGACGCTTCGGCAATCCCTCTACGAAGGTCGACGCTATTTCCCATTTGCCTTAATCGCCGGGCAGTTAGCGGGAATTGACCCTCTCCGTTTGCTGAAGATCTTTGAAATTGAAACCAACTTTACTGAGACAGCAGTTGGTGCTAACCAAGAAGGTAGTGCCGATGATGATATCGGCATCGCGCAAAATAACTTGCTAGTAATCCCTGGGCTGATCCGCGATATGTTGAATCCAAGTAACANCATCTATTGCCCCTATTTTGATTTTTTAGCCATAGGCGAAGATCTAGAAACAGGGAAGCAGCTAACGTGGCCGACCTATCTAGTACGTCTAGAAGCTGAACTCGACGGCACCTATCATCGCCCTAGTAACCCATCTAGCAAACACTACATTAATCGCCTCAAAGCCCCCCACATTAGTGCTATTTTAGCTGCTTATCACATTAAACGAGACCAATACTATGGCTTCCAAAAATGCGTTAATTTTTATCGGNAAAACGCTAAGGTGCTGAAAAAGACGCTCCAACTTAGAACCGACCTCGATCCCTATCACTGGACTGACTACAGCTTTTATAATGGAGGGCCTACTCGGTGGCGGATTATAGAAAATTATCTCCGATTGTTGGCAGAAGAAAAAACNGTACACAAAAATATGAAAACGGTGGTAGAGTTGACCAAAAACCGAAACATTAATGCCCAAAAGATCGGAACTAAAAATGAAGCCTTACGAAACATAGCCTATGATGGGAGAAAGGGACNACTCGTCGAAAATGATGGTGTTCTACAGTTCGGACTTTATGACTTCTGCCAAGCCTTTGGGCCTCGTCGGTTGATGTATAACTTGAATCAAGAAGTAGCTCAAAACCCAGTGACTCCCGCTCCCGAAAATCGTCTCCATTTACGAACACAGTAGATTTAGATTCTATTAATGACCTCGCCAATTCTTCCGCTTGTTCATTTAAGCTAGCACCAAATAATTAAAGGGTAGCCGGTAGCTTGACTCTCGAGTTGACGCAGTGACACCCTTAGACGATGCCTAGAAAGCATAACCTCACCCCCGCTTCGGTCCTAATCCTGTTTTTAATTTCGGCCTATCTGCTAATTTTCCTCATCTACCCGCTACTTTACGTTTTTAAATCCTCTTTGTGGATCAACGGCCGGTTTAGCCTTCAATTTTTCGCTAATATCTTAACCGACGATAGTCAACGGGAATTGGTAGTTAACAGTTTTAAGCTGGCCATCGCTGTTACCCTGACGACCACTTTCGTTAGTTTACCATTGGCTTATATGCTAACCCGTTATCGTTTCCCTGGCCGTAGTTTATTCCAAGGCATGATCTTAATTCCGATGATCATGCCTCCTTTTGTCGGTGCTATTGGTATGAAGCAGTTCTTTGGACTGTACGGTAGTATTAACACATTTTTGGTCAAAGCCGGCCTAGTCGATATAGCGGATCTGAGTCCCGACTCGTTTCTAGATTGGTTCGGTGGTGGTTTTTGGGCGGTGGTAATGTTGTCAACCTTGCACCTGTACCCAATTATGTACCTCAATGTTACGGCCTCTTTAGCNAATGTCGATCCTAGTTTGGAAGAAGCAGCTGAAAACATGGGGGCCGGTAAGTTCCAACTTTTCTGGACCATCACCTTACCATTGATGATCCCTGGCTACTTCGCCGGCGCAATCCTCGTCTTTATTTGGGCCTTTACCGATTTAGGAACTCCACTCATCTTCGATTACAACAAAGTGATTGCNGTTCGGATCTTCAAGCAGGTCAGCGATATCAATGTCAATCCCAACGGTTATGCTTTGGTTGTTCTAATCNTTGTACTGACCTCTGCCTGCTTCTGGATTTCCAAGCAGATAACTGCCAGTCGGCAATATGCCACGGTCGGACGTGGTCATGTGGGGTCGCGTGAGATAGAGGCCAAAGGTGTCATGCGACTGGTGATTTACGGCTTTATTTGCGGCCTCGGTTTTTTGGCTATTTTGCCCCATCTGAGCATTATTATGATCTCACTTACACCCGGTGCAAGTGATCTGGAACCGTTGGAGGATGTTATCCCCAAAAATGTTACCCTTTCTCACTACGGCGAAGTATTTAGACACGATGACACCTTTCCCAGCATAAAAAATAGTCTNTTTTACAGTATTTTTAGCACCATTCTAGCNGTCACTATCGGCTTGCTGATTTCCTTCATCTTGGCTCGCAAGGAGTTGCCGTTCAAGAATCTATTGGACGCCGTTGCAATGCTGCCATTGGCCTTACCAGGTGTAGCAATTGCTTTTGGTTATGTCGGTAGTTTTTCTAGCACCACCATCTTCGCTTTTCTCGATCCGCGTGAAAATCCTACTGCCTTGTTGATTATTGGCTATTCCATCCGTCGCCTTCCCTACATGCTAAGATCTATCTACGCTGGGCTTCAGCAAACGTCGATCGCTTACGAAGAAGCATCGCAAAATCTGGGGGCGACCCCTGTTAAAACCCTGTTCAAAATTACCTTGCCACTGGTAACCGCTAATATTATCGCCGGCTCGATTTTAGTTTTCTCGTTTTCAATGCTGGANGTAAGCGAAAGTCTGATTTTAGCCATGAAAGACCAGTTTGCCCCGATCACCAAAGCTATTTATAAACTGTCACTGTATCCCGGAGGTGAAGGCACTTTTTTAGCCAGTGCGCTGGGCGTGGTTGGCATGTTGTTGCTAACTGCTTGTTTGGTTGCTGCCGGGCGCTCTCTCGGTGGAAAACTGGGCGAGATTTTTAAGATCTAAAACCGGTATTAAAGTCANAGACTAGCCTAATGACGCAACTTTCACATCGATTGATCCAATCTTCACTGCTAGAAGCTCAAAATATACTGGCACAATTCATTCAAAATCCACAGACAGTGGAAACTATGGTTGAAGTAGCACAACGGATTCAATCTGTCTTTGAGAAACGAGGACGGGTTGTTGTCTGTGGAAATGGTGGGAGCATGTGCGATGCCATGCACTTTGCGGAGGAGTGGACCGGCCGATTCCGGCAAGATCGAGAGCCGATGCCGGTTATCGCCCTTGGTGACCCGTCGCACTTGACCTGCGTTGCCAATGATTTCGGATTTGAAGAGGTTTTTTCGCGTCCGGTTTCAGCGCTTGGGCATCCGGGAGACCTGCTGATTGCTATCTCAACCAGTGGCAACTCTGAAAATGTATTGCGTGCAGTCAATGCGGCTAAAAAGNGACAGATGANCGTTTTTGGTATGCTAGGTAAAGATGGTGGNAAACTAAAAGATCAATGTGATTGCTACCTTCTCGCACCTGGCGAAACTTCAGACCGGATTCAGGAGATCCATATGACGGTCTTTCATATTTTGATTGAAGCTGTCGAGAATCAAATGTTTCCAACCGAGACTAACATGACTAGTTCCGGCTAAGATAAGGGATGCCGNGGACATTACGGTTCCGAATTATCTGTGGTGCTCTTCTATCTTTCTCTTCTTCGGGGCCAACAAATCTCAGTTGACAGCCTCCAACAACTCTGCTATGCTAGCGATGTTAGCGGTAACTGGGAGATCTACCGTTTAGATCTGGATANGCTGGTTTCGATCAATTTGACGCAAAATCCAGATTTGGACGCTTACCCCTCTTGGTCGCCCGACGGTCAACANATCACCTTTTTTTCCTCACGGGACGGCAATNATGAGATCNATATCATGCAGGCGGGTGGGAGTCATTCCCAACGCTTAACCAATCACCCGGCAGTTGATAAAGCCTCTTCCTGGTCGCCCGACGGTAGTTTTCTAGCTTTCACCTCAGATCGTCGTGGTAATTTTGACATTTACTTGTTGCGATTATCAGATCTATGGCTGCAACCTCTGACGGATCATCCGGCAGATGATGAAGTGCCAGCCNGGTCTAGTGACGGGTCGAAGATTGCCTTTCAATCTTATCGTCAGCAAAATTGGGATATTTATGTCATCGAAGTGAAAACAGGACGAGAGCATCGATTGACTCATCAGCGGTTACCCGATATGTATCCCGCCTGGTCGTCCGATAATCGAAGAATCGCTTATGCGTCAATGCGCCAGGACGGCCTTAATTTCGACTTTGAACTCTTTCTGATGGATGCTGAAACCGGCCAACACAAAATCCAGTTGACTCATAATGATACGGATGATGCTTGTCCTGACTGGTCTTACGACTTAAGACGGATTGTATTCCAGCATGAGAAAAATGGACGCTGGATCGTCAGTTCAATCAATTTAGAAACCGAACATCAGCAATCTTTGGTAGAAAGTGTGGGTTGGTCAATCCAACCCCGTTGGCAAAAAGGCCAACCCCAATACGTTGTACCTGTGGGACGACATCATCAACTCCCACAAATGTGGAGACAATTCAAAAAAGGAGAATAAGTTAAGTGCGTAGATTTGTGTTTATGCTGGGGCTGGTCTTAATAACGACCAGTTTAACTCAGGNGTCGATAAAAAGTATCGAGATCGCGCTGGAGGCAGAATTAGCCAGGAAATAGAAGCCCCGATGAAAGTCGATGATAATGCAGTTGGCAAAGGGGCTTCCAACGGAAAGTTCATCTGGATGGAAGGCAAACCTACCACCGGCGGTGAAGGTTGGGCTGAATTTGTAATCAACATCCCCAACCAGGAGAATATGCTATTTGGGGTCATGTCCTAGCCTGGGATGGCAACAGCGACTCTTTTTGGGCCACCTGGCAACCGGCTGCCCCCAACGAAAATGCTCAGGCAACTCAAACACCAAGTGCCGTTGGGTAGTAGCACTAGGACCAACCTGGCATTGGGACCGAATCAATGCTTGGCTAGATGGTGGCACGCCAGAGCAGAGTGGGAATTCAAACAACCTGGTGAAACAACATTACGAATCGGGGCCGTGAGGACGCTACCATGTTGGATGCCCTATTCATCACTACCAACGTTAAAACTAAAGATCCCGGTGCGGCTTCCAACTAAGAAAGACCGGGAGATTCAGGTTAAAGGCTAGGTTGCAGATCCGGTAGGTAAAGTTACAATTACCTGGGCAACCCTAAAGCGCCGACAATTGATTTGGCATAAACTGATCAGACAAACGCTGCTGACTTCCTCAATATCCGCCCTTGATTGGAGTTGAGGACATACTTCATGGTGATGGTCAAAGGGAAATCTATCGATGAAGACTCTTCTCTGTATAGTTGAAGGCGTGATAGACCGGCTTTTTAGTTTTTCAAGCCTGTACAATCGGATGGAAGACTAAGGAGATCTAAGAATGGGTGTGAAGGAGGTCGTCACTACCAAATCACTGCTGCTGTTAATTATCCTTCTCGGTTTTAGATTGTCCGTTGCACAAGATACATTTTCAACTAAACCGGAGAGTAACCTCCACGACTCAGCTCGAATCCGGCGGATCGCACCAGTTAAGGCCTTTATCGGCGGACTTGCTGATAATACACAGATATCCAATGGTTACTTGTGGAATCCTGCTACCCTCGCCTTCGCCAGGAAAACTGAGATTTCCTTTATCGGTACACCGATAATTTCTCAACTCCAAGATTCACGAGGACCTACGACGCTTCGCCGAGCTGGCGGGGTCTCAGCCACCGTCAGTGCAACCCAACTTGGAATCTCTAACCAGGCGATTGGTGGTCTAGCTGCTACGGTCTGGTTCGATGAGTGGGTAAACCCCATAACTGATTTATCTACTTCTCTAGCTTCTGCTCAGACTCAGACAGGAGATAGTGGGCAACATGTCAGAAGAGGTATGGCTATTAGCTATGGTTTACCACTCAACAACATCACCCTTAACCCTAACCAGGGGAGATGGGGAGTTGGAACTACCGTTCGCTTCTTTCAGTCTGAAACCATTCCTCGGCTAGTATCCAAGGTCGGCTCTGTTGAGCGGACACAGCGAATGGCTTTAGATTTAGGTGTCCAATACAGCCGACTCGATTTTTTGAGGATTGGCCGTCCAATTTCCTTCGGTCTAGCTGTGATGGAAATTGGCAACCTGCCCGAACGAGAACAAATTTCTCGCCAAGCCCCAATCATTCGTCTAGGCTCAATCTATCATCTGACTGACCAAACACTGTTGTCAGTTGACTGGGACGCCGTTCAGGATTCTCAACGCCATTTTCACTTCGGAATCGAACAGTGGCTTTTTCGCCTATCCGATTCTAGGCCTGAAAACACCAGAGGATACTTCGCTATCCGAGCAGGTTTGACAGTTCCGCCAACCTCCCCGACCGGGGTCAGCAGTAAAAGCAATCAATCGTTAGCTGATTATCCATACCAGTTTGGAGCAACTTTGCAGAGCGGTGATATCCAACCGGCTAGTGCGAGGATAACCGCCAATCTACGCCTTGACTATACCTACACCCGTTTAGGTCTAGCGGCCAAATCCACGGCTATCACTCCTGCTGCTCCGCACGAGCCAGCGGCTAGCAGTGGTCATTGGCTGACTGCAACCATCAGTTGGGGATCTAAATCTAGTTCGGCCTCGTCCGAGTTGGGAACTGATGCTCCCGCTTATACATCCGCATCTGAACCAGAGCGAGATCTTACCCTTCGGTCACCTTTAGCTTACGATTCACGACTAACTGCTTCTACCTCTAATTTCTCGCCTAACAATGATGAGCAAACCGATTTTGTCACCTTCACTTTTGGTGATTTAGATGTCGGCAGTCAGCACACCACAGTAGGTCAACGAAAGTTAGTATTAGAGATTCGAGACCGCCATCAACGAATCGTTCAAAAGTTCCAGACATTCCAATCAACGGCGGACGGTCACCAGGCAGTCTGGGATGGAACGAATCTGGCTCAAAATACGGTTACTGATGGTCAATACATGGCTACGCTGGTACAAGTTGTACCCAGTGAAGAACGGAAGATTCATAGCCAAACCCCTATTACTGTTGATACTATTGCTCCCACCTTCGAGATTTCCGCTGAGCCGATCATCTTTGTAGCTGACGCGTTAGCCGTAGACGGCAGTCCAGTCCACCGACCAACAATCCATTTTACCAAGACAGCGATCCTTTCCAAGAAAGAAAAGGTGGATATGGATACCTTTGCTTCCATTGCTCATTGGCAAATTACGATTTTGGCTGATGGACAACGGGTTCTCGATCAACTGCGAGGATATGGTTCGCCGCCTAATCCATTTCTCTGGAATGAGCAGACCAATTCACTCAACCAATTGAGGACCAAGCCGGAAACAGGTGCGGAAATTGATGAACCTCACACATCTATCATCTCTGCAGGTAAGGATTCCATCTACCACTGCGTGGTTACGCTCTGCGATTTAGCCGGGAATTGTGCCACCCAGACAACCCCCCTTTCGGTAATCGATCTTCGACAGTTGTCCGGCAGACAAGATCAGCGTGGCCTGGTACTATCTTTACCGGGTATCATGTTTGATACCGACTCTTATCAGATCAAAACTGGAACTTACGATCGAGAACTGGCCGAAATTGCACAGGCGATTAACGCTTATCCGGAGGCTGAAGTCATCATCGAAGGACATACAGATGATATTGGCGATGCGGACTACAACTTGGAGCTATCTGAGCGGCGAGCGCGATCGGTTCGAGATTACCTGATCGAACAATTTGAAATCGATCCTGACCGGCTACTGGCTTTAGGACGTGGTGAACTGGCCCCGGTCACGACCAATGATTCAGAGGAGAGCCGTCAAAAAAATCGACGAGTAGATATTGTTTTACTGACTAAAGATGGTCCGATTCGCAGCAATGAACTAGATACACAAGAGTTGCTAATAGACAAGGATCAACTTCTACCAGGAGAATACTATACTCTGTTAGTCGGTTCTTTCCAAGATCTACAAAATGCGCAAAACTTGATGCTACAGTTGAAGAACTTAAATCTGTCTATCCCAATTCGGGTCTCAGCAGTTACAACGGATGGATCAAGTCAAGTTTGGCATCGCGTAACGGTCGGCCGCTTTTACCATAAAGAAGCAGCAACCTCAATTATCCAGACCCTGATACCGATCTTGAATACTAAACCGCTCTTGATTTTGTCCAGATCAGACGATTAACGAATTCCTAATTCCTAAATTCTATTATGGGAATATAAGATGGAGCTTTTAGCTTCTCTATCCGGCCTGGTGATTACAAACTGATAGAATTCTCCTGACCGAAGTCGGAAGGTAAACTCGGAAGATGATCGACTAAATGGAGCGTGTGCTGAAGGAAACAAAAAGTGGTTTTCTAGGCAATTCGCCTTTAATAAAATGATTGGACAGTCGGTATCCCAGTTGTCCACCATGTTTGGTAATCCTGGCCTGATGCTGAAAGATTGGGATCTGGCTTAAATTCTGCCGGATGGGTAAACATCCCCTAAAATCATACCAATGATAAGTGGAGTTTTCTGGCTAAATAGGGCTAGGAGAATTCCACCTAAAGAGATCGAAGTTCGCCAGGTAGCAAACCATCAAGATCCTAACAGAAGCTAAAAACGGCATCCCAGTTCTAGGTTTGTGTCGTCAGTACTATTACCAATGGAAAGCCAAATACAGCGCTATAGGAGCCTTGGCATTAAAGCGTCTCAAACAATTGG
>PACG01000089.1 GCA_002699335.1 Candidatus Poribacteria bacterium | reverse complement strand
TACCTTCGACCCACTTACCACCATTAATTTTGCCATCATTGCCGTTTCCGGTAGCATCAATAGTTTTATCCCCTGAGTTTTCATCAAAAGGCCAATGGGCAACTAAAAATTTATCCATTTGGGCGGGAACAGAAGAAGTTAACACTATCAGACTAACTACTAATAGAGATAAAGATCGTCAGCCAGTGACTGAAGGCCAGGTGAATTGGCATGCTGCCATTTCCTTTTTGCTTTTTCTCCTCATAATAAGCAGGTCAATCCAAAGGAGATTTGGAATAGATTGGTTTCAAGTGCTATATCCTATAGTAAGTTCAAAATATGTGCAACTGGTAAGAAGACTCTAGTCTTGGAATTATCGGTTTAATTGACAAAATTTCCGTAAATGACGGGGGGCTGTCAAATGATACAAGTTATTATTCTGATCCTGTTCTTGGGTGTACTTGGTCGATAGAGGCAAAAAATCGGAGGTCATATCACCCCATTTAGCAGATGCGGCTTCACCTGGGTCTGGCTTTGACGCAGGTGTCATCTAAATAGCTGAGAATTCTAAATAGGGTTAGCATCGTCATTAGATTTATCTCAACAGGCCGTTATCGAAGCAGGTAATTTAATTCAAGTCACATCCGAAGATCTGGAGATTTCGCTCTGAACACTGATCTGAAAGNTCCAAACCAGAATCAACGGTGACAGAATTATCCCAATCCCTTCGATCCTAAAACTTGGATTTCTTTCCAATTAGCTGAGGATTCAACTGTCACTGCTACAATCTAGGACCTAACTGGCAAACAAATCAGAATAATTGAATTAGATCATATACCAGCAGAAAATTATGTGGAATCCAATCAGGCAGTCTATTGGGATGAGAAGCTAGGACCTACTTGTGCCAATGTGAGTTAGATTTGTCAATACAAAACGAGAGTATTCGCCAATAAATATATCACCAATTTTTGAAGGTATAAGTTCGTTCGCCAGTAATTAGCCCAACGATTCCCCAACCACTCCCACAAATAAATTCGCCTAGTACCAGACCGAGGAAAAAAGGGATTAAGCGTCGATAGGTTTTGATCCCACCGTGTCGAAGAGAAATCCATTTCACTAACCAAGCAATGAGGACGGGAAACCAGAGCCGTTCAAAATGATAATATCCAGCCAGCGGATAACCCAGCGGGTGCAGTTGCCACCAGATAAAACGCAACCGTAGAACCGTATTGCCTAAGACTACCGCGAGTCCGGTTCCGGTCGCTAAGAGAAAAGTGGCATCGAACTCTTGGGGCTTACTCAACCACCTTTCGATAATCGTGTAAGCAGTGTGGCCTCGACCAACCCCGATACTGCCATATTGGTAACTCAGTTGGAGAAATGCGAAAAAAGTTAGAAAGGCACTCAGGCAAACAGAAAACATCATGGCAACACCTAACTTGCGTGTGTTGATGCCCGATCGTTCGGCCAATTTGAAATTTTCTAGCAGAAAGGGCATCGGATTATTTCGAATCTCTTTGGTAAATGTCCAGTAGGGAGCAGCAGCAGCTAGTGTNGAACGGGATAATCGCCGACTTCCAACTACGGCTACGATCAGTTGTAAAGGTCCAGAATAGTGAATGCCTTGTAGAGGTGGCCCCAATTCTGCTCGCATCCGCGTAAAACCGAAGGAAATGACAAAATAGATCACAAAAAAAGTGAGACTAAACCAGAGGGACATGCCTGCTTGGTAAGAAAAAACAACCAGAAATATCAAGCCCAAAAATAGACCGATAATAGCCGTCCGAAAACGCATTGGCTCATCTTGATCGTCGCTGTTTGAAGTGATTGCTCCTCGAACAACTTGGGCAAAAGGTTTTCGGGCTAGCCATAAAGCAACGATGGAGATTCCCAGATAAGCACCTAAAATTTGCTGATCGGGAAACGGATAGTTAGGCGTGTTTACACCTAGCATTGACCCAAAAAGACTTTGAGCTTTCCAAACCAGAAATAAAAACCAGCATGAAAAAAGAAGATCGAGAGGGATTGGAAAAGCCAATCCGATTATATAAGGATTCCACTGGATTGGGATTTTTCCCATAGCATTTAGTGGCCGACTGGTGAAATGGGTATGCAAGTCGTATTTCATCGGCAAACCTGGCAGATGCGGAAAGAGATATGCAAACCCGTTGAGCAAATCAAGAACACAGGTCAAACCCACCCCTAACCAGAGAAGTCGGTTAGCGAAGAATCCTGTTTTCCCGACGGCGGTTGGTTGGGTCATCTCCAGAGGCAGATAGACTAAAGGATAACTGAGTTTTTCCTTTTCTACCCACTGCCGACGAACAATTACTGTCAAACAGAGCATGGTAAAAACTACGACCGTTAAAAAGATTGACCACCAAATCATCGGCTCTAGCCAGCCCAGCACATGTGATTTCTGTAGGAAATGGGATTCACCGTTGAAAAAACCGTTTAGTACCCCTAAATCGTTTACGCTCAACCAGTCGGGAACATAATGCCAAAATAGGGTCGCCCATTCATTTTCGGGCGTGGCGAACCAATGCGAAATCGCGACGGTACAGAAAATTGTTTGGCTGAAATCGTGCCCACTCACCGTGATNGCCATGGCTAACATCGCGTAAATAGTTAATAATTCAACTTGGGTTAAGGCTTTTTGGGGCTGTAACCAGCGGAGACCTCGATTGAACACTACCAAACAAAGTAGACAGAAAATGGCGCTAAAAAAGATGCCCATTGTGGTTGGATACTGGGTTCCCCAAACAGTCTCCCACTGTACAACCAGATAGACGTTAATTGGAGTCAGGAGAATCGATAGTAAAACAGCTCGCCACGTTACTCCATCGTTGTATTTAGATTGATGTACTTTAACTGGATCTTTAACAGGTTGGATATGTTGACCTAGGCCTTATGCTTGCCAGTATACNAGCAAGGTTACGCAAATAAATAGATAGATATGATGACCGGAGTACACAACAGTAATTTTGCAAATTGATTGAGATTAGTGCAAAACAGGATTCAGTTGGCCTGCNCCACTTGTTCCTCGGTTAAATTGTGACGTACGGAAAACTGACCGGCTCCAACCAATTTACCCATCGTGAGTACGGCTCAATCGCTNATTCTCCTATTTGGACAAATGACAGTGCCACTGTTGGACAGAGTCCCGCCGGTTGCCTAATTCCTCTTGGGCGACGAGTAAAAGCACTTTCGCATCAACCGTTGAAACGGGCTTATTCGCTAAATTTTGGATAATCTTGATAAATTGGCCTTTATTGTATTTTACCACATAATAAAGTTCATTAATTTTGACATAGCGGTACTCTNCGGGGTTGAATCTGTCGCCCAGTATACCGGGTATGGGGTAATCAGGCGGGTATCAGCTGCCCTAGTTGGCACCCTTTTTTCTTCTTTCCACTTGTCTCGTTCTCTTTCTCTCATCTTCCCCAATAGAACATATATTCCACACTTGACTTCCATATTTCTGCCATAATAAGCTTAATCTGCTCCTGACTGTAAGACGGATTTAGGTGAGGTATCCTGCCTCAGATCCTGCTCGACCACCATAGGTGTCCACTTTGTTGTCACTAAGTGCCCAAAGTGCCACTTTTCTTCCAATCGTTTTTTTGTTATGATAGCGGGAATCATACNACTTCTGTTAANCCCTTGATCAATGTAGTCAAGGTACTGCTACCTATCAGAAAACTAACACCTGCAAAGTCTAGGGGCATTCACATGAGAGCAAATTTGATCTTGTCAATCAAGTGTAAAAGACTACATTGATAATTGCTCCTAGGTCTTTGCTGTCAATGCAAACCTGGNCAAAAGGAACCCATGACCTATTTTAGTCACGAAGAGAAAGTATTCTTTAAGCAGAACGGCTATATTGTCAAACCAAACACCGTTACCTTGGAATTGATTGAACAGGCCTTGGAAGTGATTTGGCAACATATCGACGCCGATCGCTATCAAGCCGAAAGCTGGATTAACGCCGGTCCTAAAGGAAACCTGCCATGCACCAACCACTCGGATATCAAAGCATTACTCGATAATAGCCATCAAATTAGCATGGCAGAAGAGCTAATGGGCCAAGGTAGCCTTAAAGTAGCTAACTACCCGTTTTGCAAAATGATCTATCCCACCGGTGAAACAGATTGGCAATTGCCAGACCGGGGACATATGGATGGTTATACTCGCCCTGGTCAGGTCGATACTTTCACTCTGGGTATCACCCTGAACCTAAACGACATTCAGCATCAGGGTGGAGGATTTACTGTCTGGCCGGGTACCCACATCACTGCAGCTGAATATTTCAAGACCCATTCTCTGTTAGATGGACAAAAAGCCTATGGGGATCAACTGCCCAAGCCGGTTGAAATTTTTGGTCCACCAGGAACAACCTGCTTCTGGCATCACTACCTGATGCATAATGCCAGTAAAAACTGCCAGACAGAGATTCGCATGGCCACAGTCAGTCGACTTCGCTGGAGAAATACCGAGGACATAAAGTTCGAAATTCCAGATAATATTTGGGAATACTGGGAGGGTTTGAAGTAAGCAGACGAAAACAAGGCTCATCTGCTAAAGTAGTCAGTTTGGACTACATTGCTTACAGGGCAAGATACTGGAAGATCGAAATCGGTTACGGGGTAATCAACCGGGTATCAGCAGCCAGTTGGTACACTTTTCTCTTCTTTTAGTGCTCTCTTTCCTCATAATCCAATGCTCTCGAACACTTTCATAAAGGCTACTAGCCCTTGTTTGTCTGAGGCTAATTCAAGCTTGAACCAGATAATTCAGACAGGATAACAAGCTATACTTTACACCGTTCTTTGGATATGCTAACGTCAACGTCCACCGTGGCCATGACTACTACAGCAAAAGCCCGGACAAGAATCCGACTGGCCTGGGTGATGGCTCAGACCGGGTGTTACGCAGGGGCAATTGGTATCACAATAGCTTTTACCTGTGTCCGGCTAATCGCTACAGCAATTATGGGAACTGCTAGAGCAATTTCATAATAAAATGATTATAATTCTAAGATGGCATATTCTATAGATTTCAGCAGAAAAATATTAGAAATAAAGGAGGATGAGAAATTAAGTTTAGACGACTGCTCCAAACGATTCAAAAGTTGGTCGAGCGACTATCTTCAGATAGACAAAAAGGATAGAACCCAAGCTAACTCGAAATAAACCAACCACAAAAATTAATATGGAACAATTAAAAGAGGATATAGAAAAACATTCAGACGCTTATTTGAGCTAGAGAGCCACGCGACTAGATGTCTGCGTAAGTTGTGTCTGGTACGCCATAAAAAGGCTATCAATTACCTATAAAAAAACGCTACCGCATCCTAAACGTGATGATGAAAAGCGATCAATATTTAAATCAATTATTCGTCACTACAAAAAATAAAACAGTCCCTGGTCTATATTGATGCAAGTGGTTTTTCTATTGATCATCCTCGAACACACGGCTATAGCTAAAAAGGTAGACGTTGCTATGGCAAGCATGATTGGCAGGCCAAGGGACGGATTAATTCAGTTGGGGCCTTACTCAATCGTAAACTACGTGTTTACAAATTATATGAAACAGCGATCAATGCAGATATATTTAAGGATTGGATTACCTCTAAATTACTACCCAAAGCGCCTAATAATTCGGTATTTATTTTAGATAATGCTAGTTTTCATCAGAGAAAAGCTTTAAGGAGGCCATAATTTCAGCCGGGCATCCCCTATTCGTTCAACCTACCTATTTTCCAGATTTAAATAAAGTTGAGAATAAGTGGGCTCATCTCAAATCGAAACGGAAAAAAGAAAACATTGATGTCTACACCTTATTCAAATGCCATGCCCATACATGATCATTTTATTATGGAATAGCTATACTACGGATTTCAATGTGTGTCAGGATCGCCTTAATTACCTCTGAACCGCACGAACTGCGGTCTTTAAAGCGGCGAAGCCGCGTCCTTTACCGTGGAGACATTCTGCGCACACCTCCGTTCCCAACAAAAATCTAGATCTCGATACAGCTGATCTCAATACACTAGCAGCCAACGCAAACTTAACTTGTGGAGAAGCCTGTCAAATTCTCTTTGATACGTATCTCTCACAGCCACAGGAGAGCCAACAATGACTTCTGAACGTCCAAACATCCTCTGGATCTGCACCGACCAGCAACGCTATGACACGATTCATGCACTCGGCAACCCTATCATCCGCACACCAAATCTCGACCGTCTGTGTGCTGAAGGGATTGCATTCACGCATGCCTATTGTCAGAATCCCATCTGCACCCCATCGCGCACCAGTTTCCTCACGGGCCTTTACCCTTCAACTGTCCACGGCAACATCAACGGCAATGCCCGCTGCAACCTGCCTGAAAATGCACGTCTTGTCACCACGCGTTTACGCGATGCAGGTTATGATTGTGGTCTTTCTGGCAAACTTCACCTAGCCTCAGCCTGGGAAGGCGAAGAAGAACGTGTTGATGACGGTTATCGCCGCTTCTGGTACAGCCATTCGGGCACACAGGATCACAACAATGCCAATCAATACTGGACCTGGCTCAAATCCATTGGTCGCTTTGACGAAGTCATGGACACTAGCAACCACAGACCCGAAGTTCGCTCTGGTGTAAAATATCACAAAAACATTCCACCCGAACTGCACCAAACATCGTGGTGTTGTGATCGCGCTATTGAATTTATGAACGAAGAACACGGTGGTCCTTGGCTCATGAGCGTCAACACCTTTGACCCTCATCCGGCCTACGATGCGCCTGCATCTCTCGTTGTTGACATTGATCCCGACACCATGTCAAAACCTTCCTTCAAAGACAGCGATCTCGAAAATCAGGCAAAACTGAGCTCCCATGTTTTCCAGAAAAAACCGCAAGCACCTGACGATGCGCAACAACAGCGCACGGCGAATTATTATGCCATGATCGAACTTATTGATCAAAATGTCGGTCGACTCCTGGACGAACTAGAACAAACGAATCAACGCAAAAATACTGTTATCATCTTCATGAGCGATCACGGACAACTGCTAGGCGATCATGGATTGGAAAATAAAGGCTGTCGTTTTTACGAGGGGCTCGTACGTGTTCCTCTTATCATCAGCTGGCCTGGAAACTTCGAGCTCGGTCTGCGATCAGATGGTCTGGTTGAACTTACCGATATAGCTCCTACGCTTTGCGATATTGTAGACATTGATCCGGGTTGGACACACGGCCAATCCTTACTGCTCATTCTGACAAGTCAATCAGATCGAGATCATCACAGAGACTTTGTTCGTTGCGAATTCTACAACGTCCTAGACACGAGCTGGAACAAAGGAATAGATTCTCCTCCGCCCAGCTACGCAACCATGTATCGCACAAAACAACACAAACTCTCCGTCTACCATGGCAATGATTACGGCGAGCTTTACGATCTGGAAAATGATCCCAATGAGCACAACAACCTGTGGGAAAACCCCGATGCTCAAAACCTCAAAACGCAATTGATCAAAGATAGTTTTGACACTTCAACCATCATACACGATCCGGGATCAACGCGCATCGGCAGATTTTAGAAAGGAATGCGATGTATATTCACCCACGATCCATCAATGACAAAGTCTTTGACGCTTGGCGGTGATACGGGAACCAGCACCAGCACCTGGACATCAATCAGCTTCTCATCCAAAAACAAAACTTCGAAGACTGATCTTGAAACTGGTCGGCCTCATCTGGCGAATATCCCAACCAATATCAACGAGACCGCATGGTCCAAATCCTCGGCAACCATCCCGATCAAAACTTCGTCCAGATTATGCCGATTCATCATGGCTTACCCTGCCCGACAGGCGCATCATCCTTGTCGACTACACCAACTATGGCGATGAGCCAGAACAGAGCCACATCGTTGCTGTTTACATTGATCCTGAAGATATTACATAATAGCAACCTACCTGTAGGACTGACTTACGATCTGATCGTCTGTGGCGGCGTCTCCTATCGGCCAGACGTGCTGGACTCAATGTGATGCTCTCATAGAACAACAAACAGGACAGTTGGGCAACGTCGAACATCAGCAGGCGTCTCTCATCTCCTCGGTCGGTGGACACACGTGCGACAACAAGCACTGGTGTGTCACAGGCATCTTCAAAGAAATCGTCGAAGATCGCGGCCAATGGTCAGTCAGATACAAACACAGCCCTCAAGCGCTGGAAGAATAGCCGACCTTCAATCTTGGATATTTCGCTTCGTGGCGTTTCTCGCTCATGGCTTAGCGCTGTTATTTTAAATAGTTCAGTTAAATAACTAATCACCACCAAACCCACGCAATAGATAACTCGTGTACGGGGGTAACCGAGCGGGTATCAGCTGCCTAGTTGGTACCCTTTTTCTTCTCTCCACTAGTCTCAATAGGAAACAGAACGAAAGATTCAAAGGAAGCAGTTTGATCTTGATCCTAAACGTTGGATTAGGGAATTTCTTAGAAGGCAAGGTTTAGTTTTAGAAAGTTAACAAAAACAAGGAACAAATGAAAAAATACTTTTACTAATCGTTCGTGGACTATGTTTACTGATGTTTGCGTTGAATCTGCNTAGTTACGGTAATGACAATAGCAGTGATACAGACACTAATGCGGACTATATCTTTGATGAGGATACTATAAGAACCTATGAAATAATTGTTAATCCAGAAGATCTGGTCTGTCTCGATGAGGAGCCCGTAAAACAGGAGTATGTAAAAGTAACAATCGTTTTGAAGGAGAGACTATCGAGGATGTCGGAGTTCGGTACAAGAGAACTGAGGATTTTTTTCATTTCCAGCAGATCGAGTTTGTTTAGATTGTGATATTGACGCGGTACGGGATGGGACAGAAACAGTTTTCGGCAAAAAATATGCAACAAGCTCTCTTTGAAGGTTAAATTCAACACAGATGACTATCCAGAACGCAAGTTTTTTGGACTAAAGAAACTGCTGTTTCATAGTATGAACAATGACTATTCACTGTTGCGGGAGAGGCTAGGTTATTGGATTTTCCGTGAAATGGGAGTGATGGGACCGCGAAGTGTACATGCAATAGTAAAAATAAATGGCGAAGTTAGCGGCCTTTATGCATTGGTTGAGGAAGTTGACGGGCGATTTACCCGAACTAACTTTGAAAATGGAGAAGGTAATCTCTACAAAGGTATAATGCCGACAGACCAAGGCAATAATCCATATTCCGAAGATGAATACAGGTACGTTTTATAATCAAATTTTTGACGACTTTAGTGATCGCGCTAAAAGTCAAGAGGTCTGGGAGATGGTCCATCAAGATTGGACGATCAAAGATGGCTTTTATTGGGCTCCGGGCCAAGCTGACTTAAAAGGGTGAATAACCCAGGTCGGTAGGGGTTGCTTTTTTATGTGTTATTCGGTGCGAAAGGAAAAGAAAGAAACTAGTGTAGGAGAAGGAAAAAGGGTATCAACTAAGGGCCGTTGATACCTGTCTGATTACTCTCCGTGCCAGTGTCGTATGACTATTTGCATACTTGGCAGCATAATCCCGACCTAACTTAGGAGTTGCAATCCTTGACGGTTTCCAAGGCTCTTTTTCCCTAATGTCTCTATCACGCTAGCCCGAACTTCCTCGTTCCTATCCTGCATTATTTGATGAGAGGAAGCATGTAGTCATCCACTGTCTTTATTACTTATGGCGTTCCTAATATATATTTCCCAACACCACTGTCACAATAGCGCAAACGCGAAAATTTCTATCTTGCGGTGCTTGTATTAAGGCTGGTGCTACATCTTTGGCTCCTTTTCTAATGCTGCATTAAGTACGAGTCTTTGAATCTCATACTCTAATTCTTTGAGTAGTTTTTCAATCTTCTAGGCTTGTTTGGGTTCAGTACGCCCCATCAATCCAAAGAGACAAATTAACAATACACAACTAACAGCCTTCATTATTTTTGGGTAGACCTCGTCGATTCAGACTATGGCAGATCAAAACAGTAAACGCGATCACGACCACGCAGATACAAAAATCCATAGGCCACAATGGGAGCAGCCCAAGCCGGATATTTTAACCCCACGGTTTCTGATAACGAGTGATAAGCCTGTAATTCAAATTCCGTCGGATTTGGACGAACCAACAATAGGTTGCCGTATTCTCCCAGACCGATAATATGGTCACCGACTGCAGTCAGTGACATTCTTTCATCAACGGGGTGAGACCACGTGACTTTACCCGTTTGGGCCTCAACACACCGCAATTCCGCTCCTTGGGAATGACGGCCCGAACAACCGTAGAGATAACCGTCGTGATGGATAGGGGTGTTCCAGTGGAGCAGCATCGATTTATCACGACGCTCTTTTGAATCCTGCCAGACAACCGAGTGACCTTCACCAGAGACACGCAAAACCGTGCTACCGATCTGGTAGGATTCGCTGATAAAAACCAGTTTGGCCTCGAAGGTGTTATCTGTCATTATCACCGGGCTCGCAGCGTTAACGGATTCAAATTTTGTTGATCGCCAGGGGAAATGAAAGTTTACCTTGCCTTGTAGTGGATCAAAACCAACCAATCCACCCCTCATAAAGGCAAAACCCCATTCTCGAGAGCCGATTGTGGTCAACACAGGACTGGCGTAGCTGGCCAGTTCATCCGATATCTGGTAAACAACCTGNCCCGTCAGTTTGTTGAAGGCGACGATCCCTGACCCGTTGCCGAGCANTTTTCCTTTGACTTGCAGTATGTTCNGAGCCACACCCGGAGGCGAACCACCAATTTGAACGATCAACAACTGGTCGATCACTATAGGCGAAGACCCCGTGCCAAAAAAGTTTTGCACCACGCCAAACTGTTTGACTGTATCCACCGACCAAATTAATTTACCTTCAGCTACCGTTAGGCAGTGAAGTACTCCCTCGGCGCCGAAGACATAGACGCGCTCCTGATCTACCAGTGGACAGGCGCGAGGGCCACTGTCATAGCCGTACAGGTCTTCATAATCGCTGGGATAATTGAACTCCCATATCGGCTGGCCAGTTTCTGCCTGATAGCATATTAAGCGGGCTAGATGCTTCTNGCGGTCAAAGATAAACAGCCGTCCATCCGAGACAGTTGGACTGGCATAGCCACTTCCNACTTTCGTTCGCCAGATAAGGCTCAAACCCTCTTGCCAAGCTGACGGATCTGTTTGCAGGGACGATTTACCATCGCGGGATGGGCCGAGAAATTGAGGCCAACCCCGGTGGGCTTTATCCTCCATCTGACTCAAAACAGGGCGGGACTCAGATCGGATAATAAAAATGAGTAGTGCGAACCATAATAATTGGGTTTTTAACCGGGCAACGTTATAACACATGCCTGAATCTGTGACCGTTTGACCAACTTGATCATCCTCTATCAACCAATCGAATCNCACCTCCATTTTTTTATTTTTCGCGGATACACTACACCTACAGCAACAGATGAATGATGCCCAAAGAATACCTGATTTGGAGTTTCCATACCAAGGCACTTTGGAGAACGGTTATTGAGTTTTTTCCTCACCCCTTCGACTTGTTGATCAGGTCTCTAAGCCGTCATTGTCCG
>PACG01000088.1 GCA_002699335.1 Candidatus Poribacteria bacterium | reverse complement strand
TGAAATGTATTCCCAATCCGTATTGGGAATACATTTCACGCCTAACCTTTGCCCTTTAAGCTTCGGATTTCGTCTTCTTCCAAGTAACGGAATTGGCCTTTTGGTAACGCCCCTAGGCTCAGACCTCCAATACGGATTCGTTTTAAGTAATCTACTTTAGAGCCAATTGCTTGAAACATTTGACGAATCTGACGCTTTTTACCCTCATGGATCACGATCCGATAGTGTGTTTGTACTCCGCGTCGTCTAATTTCTTGCACAACTGCAGATGCTGTCAATCCAGTTGGCAGCCAAATGCCAGTTCGTAATTTTTGGATCTCCTTCTTGTCAGGATGTCCCTCGACCCAGGCTAGATAAGTCTTTTTCAGTTTATAACTGGGATGCAAAATTCGGTGTGAGAAGTTGCCATCATTGGTCAACAATAGCAACCCTTCGGTATCTTTGTCTAAACGACCAACCGGGTATATCCGCTGGCCGATATTCTGCACGAGATCCATTACCGTCTTACGACCTTCAACATCTTCTACCGTCGTAATATAGCCGGCTGGTTTATGTAGCATCAGGTAGATATGTTTTGGTCGAATGGTGACATGTTGGCCATCATACTCGATTTCGTCTTTGGCAGGATCAATGTGCCGGCCGGGAATAAAAACAGGTTTACCGTTAATCCGTACCCGTCCATCAATAACCAGTTGTTTAGCCACACGTCGAGAAGCCACACCATAGTGAGCTAAAAACTTTTCAAGCCGTACGCCCATGAAACATCTCTATGCTCCAACCATTGGCTTTCGCTATTCTCCGAAGTTTGGCTGTTGGATTAACTGCTACTGGATAGCCAAACAACTGTAATTTATAGGTGTCCGTGTGGTGATTGCCGTAAGCATAAGATGCTGATAGATCTAACTGATGTTCCGACGAAAGGGATTCTACCAGTGTCGCTTTCTGTTGGCCATAGGGATGATACCCCGCCAACCTGCCTGTTATTTCCCCGGCAACAACTTCTAGGTCATTTCCAAACTTTGTCTCCAAGGCGAAATGCTCCGCAAATTGGGTCACCAGAACCGTTAGCGATCCAGATAGGATGACGACCATCCGGCCGTGAGATTTATGGAATTCAATCAGTTCGCAGGCATGTGACGAGATCCGGTTGACCAAGTAATCCGCAAAAAATGTACGGGCCTCATCTATTAGGCTTTTGGCATCAATCCCTTTTAGGTAAACCTTGTTGGCCGTACCTTTTTGAAAATCAAACAGACGAATCCAATCTATCAGCCACTCAGCTAAACTTCCCAACCGCAACTTGCCTCGCTTCAATAAATAGAAGAAAAAGAGCCGTTCAGAAGAGCTATCGATAATCGTACCGTCCAGGTCAAAAACTGCACAGGCCGACATTTACTTGGAACCTTTCTGGATCTCTTGAATCATCTTTCCCATTTCATCAAGGCGTAGATTTTTCGCCTCTAGCTCTTTTGACAGTTTCCGTTGCTTGAGGCGTAGATCATCTAATTCGGCCTGAAGCAAACTGTTCTCAGATTGAATCGAAATCAATTTTCGGCTGGTATAGCTTAGCATCGCCACCAGTATTACAAAAACAACGGCCGCAGTACTGACAACGGTCATCAGTTGCTTTTTTGTAAGATGAATTGTATCCATCATTTCAGGATCTCAGGAGGAGATGCAACTGATTTCTGATAGCGATGGTAGATAATGCTTAGCCCTTTTAACAATAAGTCCGGATCTACAATATCGACATTTTCTGAATCCTCAGCGATTGGGTTTGCTAATCCTCCTGTCGCAATGACCTTGATATCGGCTTGGGTTCCCGGATCTGCTCTATATTTTCGTCCGAGTTCAGTTTTTATCTGATGGAGAATACCCTCCATTTGACTTCGGAAACCGAAATAAAACCCCGATTTGATACACTCGCTGGTATTGGTTCCAATAATAGATTTAGGTGGTGTCAGGTCAACCGGCTGTAACAATGCAGCACGGGCGAAAAGAGCATCCATAGTAATGCGAATACCAGGTGCAATCACCCCGCCGATATATGAGCCATGCGGCGAGATGACATCAAAGGTAGTTGCCGTTCCGAAATCGACGACAATCAGAGATCCACCATAGGTATAGTAGGCACCGACAGCCGTTGCTAACCGATCTGCACCAATCTCTTCGGGTCGATCGACATCTAACTGAATGCCAAGGTCTAACTCTTCGGAGACCATCAACGGAGAGTATCCAAAAAAACGGTTACACATTATTGATAATTCACGACCGGCAGCGGGCACAACGGAACTAATAACAATACCATCAAACCCAGATCTAAGAATATCGTGACTCCAAAGTAACTCACAGATCTGCACGCCGTATTCGTCTGCCAATCGGCCCTGATCTGTTCGTAGCCGCCAACTGACTGTAATCTGACGGCCTTCAATGATACCGATCTCGATGGTAGTATTTCCGACGTCAATCGCTAAAATCATTACTAGCTTATTCAATCGGTGAAAATAAGATGTACATCATCACTAAGAGGGTTAGTGTAGCACAGCAAAAAATGGGGTGTCAAGCGGAACGGCAGGCTATATCTGAGACTAACTAACGCGTCTTAAATTAAGGTGGGATAAGCAGCAAATTGTGGGCATTAAAAAAAGCGCCAACGGTAAAACCACCGGCGCTTTGGATTAGTTGGTTATGAAAAACTAACTACTGATGATCTTGGCCTGTCGCTGTAATTTTTGCAGCCTGAGGTGCTGACTCTGGTAAGGCTTGCGCAGCTAAACGGTCCGTAGGTATATAGCCACTGTGATCTGAAATTTTACCAGTTGTTAGCGAGTAGACAACAACATTGGTCATAAAACGATAGACACCTGGTGAGTAGTGAACTGACCGTGTTGGTAAACTAACCGACTCCATTGCACACATATAGTCGCGACGGAAGATCAAAACTGACAGCTTATCACCAACAGAGATACCTTCGAGGTAGTTCCGCTTCGGTGGACGTGTGCCCCACCAGAAAATGTCGAAACCAACAGGTGGTCCACCCATCTCGTAGAAGTTGTTGTAAATATCGTGGTCGTTGGCAATCCGCTCAATCTGGAACTCAGGCATCACGTAACGCATCTGGGCCAAGAAGAGGCGAATCATAGCTTGGGCCGGTGCATTCACCCCGCAATCATCGAAAGTTAGTACACCACCCCGTTCGACCAAATACTTCCGCAGGTTACTAGCTTCGGTATCTGAGAAACGGCTATCAAGTTTACCACCACCATACTGGCGCCCCATTAAGTTCCGTGAACGTGTTAAAGCAGGATCGTGTCCAGTCATACACACGATAGGACACTTCATCAAGTTGGCATCGGTCAGCTTAACCGCACCACCTTCAACGTTCATGTCAGCCTTGATCTTCGTTCTTTCATTGAGCCATTTTGTCAACGCATTCAGAGAGGATGCATCCGCCCACCAATCGGATAGGCTATGACGGATCCGGGTAAATCTCAGGACACCACGGATGTCTCGTCCCCGGCCGATCACACGACCACCCGGCTCACCTCTTTCTAGAGGAGGCACTTCGAGATCACCCAAGCCGATGTCTTTTACCACATCACCGAGCACATCACGTTCAACACCAACTTCTTTGACCATGGCTAAGCCAGCAGGGCGGGCAAAGACACCAGCTTTGACTTGTACTGCACCGCCAATCCCACGAGCGATTCCACCGGGCAGACCCGCAGGTGCCGCAGCGACCGGTCCAGAAAAGGCCAGCGCACCCGGTGCGTCCGAGGGCGGGAGGTTGGTGTGTGTGACAACCTGAGGTTGTGTGTTAGTGATAACACGGGGGACATTAGGGTTAATCGGTGCATTGACCCTAATTGGCTTATTAGCAAATTCAAGGACTGTTTGCGTTTGAATGGTGGTCGGTCGAACGACTGCTGCGGTTGTAACTCTAGGTTGGACTTGAACCTGTTCTACTACAACTGTGTTAGTGGTTGGAATCGACGGTTTGATAACAGGTTTAATAATTGGCTTTCTGACTTTTGGCTTGGGTGGTTCTTTCACCTGCACAACTTCAGCCCCAATCAGATCTTTAAAGGCTTCGGTCTGGGTAACGAGGTAAACCCCCAAGACAAGTGCTGCAATACCGTGCAGCGCTACAGAGATGACAAATGCGCTGCCGCCTCTTTTGGCATTCATTATATTTTCTCTCCCTTAAATCGTTAGATCAAAATTACGAAGTTCGAGTTCGGTTAGCTAGAGTATTGACTGCTTCACAAAACAACGTGCAATATAGATGCCAAAAGCACCAGTGTTTTCCAGTACCAATTCACCAAATAGCGTGCGATTTAGAGCAGTGGGTTGTCAATTTGCCCCAAAAGGGGCAAATCTGTCACTCGGAACAAGAGTTATTTGACCCGAGTTTTCTTTCCGTTGAAGTAGCCAATCTTGTCAGTCATGTTTTGCTCGTGGATCAGAATCTCAGTATGGATAGCCATATTTCGCTGTTCAATCGATTCAACTTTGCTGACTTTCCACTTACCAAGGACCTTGACAAAATAAGCCCAAGTTTGCCCCGGATTACGGAACGCGTTCGGCCCAGTGGCAGATGCAACTAATTGAGACCCACGTTTCTTAATATAGACCTCATTCATAGGGCTACCTATCCAGTTATCGCCTTTAGTTGTGTGATGGCCTTTAGACAGTTTTTTGAGCGTACTCGCGACACCTGCGGCCCCGGAGGCCTCGATCATCTCATTCTCGGCGATATTGATGTATAACTGATCTGAGTCCTTCTTGTTCCAATGTACAATCAGCTTGGTGATTTCTCTCTCATTATACAGCTTTCTGTACGTTTCCCAGAATTCAACTATCTGGTCGGCCTCGCCAAGGTAATCAATAAAACCTGTTTTCTGGACATTTAGCGTATCCCCACCATTGGTAACAAGGTAAGCCAGTTCGTTTTCTGTGTCTGTGATCAACCATTCTTTCCCGTCATCACGCACCAAAATTGTTGATGTCTCGGAGAGCTTAACTCCTTGCCCCGCTAACTCTTGAGCGATNTCGGCACTAAACGCCCCACNGTTCAAAGTATCAGCGTGGTTCGNNCCCAAGATAATGGCATCNCTTTCTTTCTTAGCTTTAGTTNGAGATGNNGCTTCTTCCCCACAACCCATCNCAAATACNACCGCCAACAGNAGGAACCCGACGGCCAACCTAATTAGTTTCTGCATATCGTACACACCCCTCCTCTCCTAAAATATTTTCTAAGTTTGCGGATTCAAACAACCCCTAAATCAGTTCGCACCAACTTTATTCTAACACAACTGAAAGATACGAGCAACTGATTTTTTAACGGCCGCAACTGAGATCTCCCTCATACAACCAAGACCATTTAACTGGCAATAGGATGCCATGCAAGGAGGGCAATCGGGTTTCAGGCGAATGGTATTACAGTTAGCCCCGATGGGGCCAAATCGTTCCGGGTCACTGGGGCCATACAAGGCTAAAACAGGAACGCCGACCGCTGCTGCTAAATGCATAGGCGCGCTATCGTTACCGAGAAATAGATCTACTTTCTCCAGTAACGCGCCCAATTGACACAAGCTGGTTTGCCCGGCAAGGTCAATGGAGTCGTGTCGCATCTGTTTCTGGATCTGTTGTACCAAGCCGGTTTCTGAGGCTAGGCCAACGAAAATAATCACCGATTGACAATCGGTGATTAGCCAATCTGCCAACTGAGCAAAACGTTCCATTGGCCACCGTTTGAGCGCGATTGGAGATCCGGGATGAATTACGACAATAGACCGGTGAGTCGGTAAAGTCGCTAAGTAAGCGTCAGCCCAAATTTGGTCTGTGGATGACAGATGGAANGTTGGGAAGNGTGAACCAATCTTCAGTTGATAAAATCGGAGTAGGTCTAAGTTGCGGTCTGATTCGTGAATCGAGGTAGAGGTGGATTGACCCAGTTTATTTTCGATTTGCAGCGTGGCTCGGTCCATGCGGTAAGGGCTGCTTTTGAGCAGAGCAAAAGTGACGGTTAGCCAATCGCCACGTAGATCAACAACCAGGTCGTACTGTCGCCAAAGTTTCATTAAGAGTGCTACCGACTGATACAAGGTAAAGGATTTAGCCTGGCGTGAAAAGCCGGGCGAATTATAGTAGATCAATCGATTGATTTTAGGATGGTTTTCCAAAACCGTTTGCCCCCAACTACCGATTAGCGCATCGGCGCGTGCACTGGGGAAATTGAGGCTCAGATTGTTAAACACAGCCGTCGATAAGAGTAAATCTCCGAAATGGTCTAACTTAATGACNAGNATTCGTTGAGGTGAAAAGTTAGCCGGAAAAGCAGAGGCATAAAGTAGTTTTTGAACCAGAAAAGAGCAGAATAAGGTTACACGCTCAACCGCTTTCCGGTAATAATCATTTATTTGTCTCAACATACCGGAGATGTTAGATGTCAAAAATCACCTGTGCCGTCCAAAAACCGTCAGAAGTCTGCTCAACTTGAAGTTGGTGGAAAGTAACACTCTTGATTTCGGTCAACACAACATGCTGGTCTTCGTTGTAAGCTTCACCGAAAACGATGGCACGGAGTCGGTTGGGTGAAATCTCCCGTATGTCAGTCCGGCAGAAAAAGATCTCCTCGACCTGATGCTGAAAATTGAGTTCATCCAACCAATTCAGCATCAGGTCGGGCAGGGTAGAAGCCGTTACCGAAACTTCAACCAACATCTTTTCATCGATAGTGTCGAGTTNGGCTGTTGCTGCCAGCATTGCTTCTGCGGCATTTTCAAATAGGTCTTTTAGATCTTGACCGTAGGCGCGGATACCAATATCCGCAGTGTGATCCAGATATTCAAATTTTTTCATTGCAAATTTGTTGAAGGCTCATGTATGATTGAAAGCTGGTTAGTANGCGAGAAAGTACCCGCAAACCACTATTTAGATCCAAGATCCAATTCCCCAATCTTCTCCTATCATCTTTTATACTGTAATTTTTCGGGTAAACGCCAGATAAAATCAGGGAATTGCGAATCTGTGCTTATTTTTTTAATAAGTAAAGAAGTAATATGAAAGTCAGATTGACAAGCATAAAACGTCAATTTGACTTTCTCAGGCCGAGGTTACCAGTGATACCACAAAAATATACTACTTTGTACTTTAGCATAGCAATTGCTACTCATACAGGTAGCCCAATGGCTTAATGAGAATGTAAGCTTGAATCAAGTTCCAAGGAAATCGATGATGATTGACAAACCAATTTTGGTCGTCGATGATGATATAGCAACTTTGACGGTGGTTTGCGAAGTACTAAACCGGGCGGGACACGAGACTCTGTCCGCTAATGATGGATACGATGCCCTGACCCAGTTTCAGTCTAACACTCTCTCTTTGCTGATCTCCGACCTGGAACTACCAGACACAACGGGAGCAACTCTACTNCGACATATCCGCTCCCGTGCCCCTGGCTTGCCGGCCATCATTATGAGTGCCAACCGATCATTAGATACCCGGCTAGAGGCAATGGACGCAGGCGCCTATACTTTTATTCCTAAGCCAATTTATCTCCCCCAATTCTTGCAGTTCGTCGAGAAAGCCAAAGTCTCTGCACCGGGTACTCAGATGTGCATATCCAGGTCACAAGCCGGCCAGCAGGAAGTATCAGCTCAAACCTCTGCTACCACGATTTCATTTAGCCAACCGTTACCGTCTGGCCAAAAACATGATTCTGAACGGAGATCCTTTTTCTTCAAATGGACTAAAATTATCAAGCTTCGGAGATAGGAATTTAAAAAAATATGAGTAAAGTCATCGGAATAGACTTGGGTACAACTAACTCTTGTGTCGCTATTTTAGAGGGGGGGGAGCCAAAAGTCATTGAGAATGCTGAGGGAATGCGAACTACGCCATCTGTTATCGCCATTACCGGGGATGATGAACGGTTAATCGGCCAGGTAGCTAAACGACAGGCGATCACCAACCCAACAGATACAATTTCCTCTATCAAGCGATTCATGGGTCGAAAGTATGACGAAGTTAAAGCTGAGACCAAACGAGTGCCGTACCAAATCTCAAGCCATAAGCATGGGGATGCTTGGGTGACAATTGCAGGTAAATCGTATTCTCCACCGCAAGCTTCAGCCATGATCTTACAGAAAATGAGGGAGACTGCTGAACGGTACCTGGGTGAATCGGTTACGCAAGCCGTGATTACGGTACCCGCCTACTTTAATGATACCCAACGACAGGCGACTAAAGATGCAGGAATAATTGCCGGTCTAGAAGTTTTACGCATCATTAATGAGCCAACTGCCGCTGCTTTAGCCTACGGGCTAAATCGTCAAGATCGTTCTAAAATTGCTGTCTACGACCTCGGCGGGGGAACTTTCGATATCTCGATCTTAGAAATCGGCGATGGNGTTTTTGAAGTTCGAAGTACTAACGGTGATACCCACTTGGGTGGGGACGACTTCGACCAAGTCATCGTTGACCGGTTAGCAGACGATTTTCAGGCGGATAATGGTATCGATCTAAGAAAAGATCCGATGGCACTACAACGACTTAAGGAGGCGGCTGAAAAGGCCAAGTGCGAACTCTCTACCACACTGAAAACCGAAGTCAATCTACCTTTCGTAACCGCCGATGCGAATGGAGCCAAACATCTCAATGTTACACTTTCAAGGGCAAAATTAGAGCAGTTGACAGCAGACTTGATTGAACGTACTCTCGAACCCTGTCACAACGCCCTCAAAGATGCTGGCATCAAACCAGAGGAGATTAATGAAGTGATTCTAGTTGGTGGCCAGACGCGGATGCCAAAAGTACAAGAGTCAGTTAAGCAACTGTTTGGTAAAGAGGCAAGTAAAGGTGTTAATCCGGATGAGGTAGTTGCGATTGGTGCCGGAGTGCAAGGTAGCATTTTGTCCGGAGATCAGGATGTGAAAGATATTCTGTTGCTGGATGTGACACCTCTGTCTCTAGGGATCGAGACGTTGGGCGGGATTTTTACCCGCTTAATCGGCCGCAATACTACCATTCCAACGAAAAAGTCTCAAATGTTTACCACTGCCGAGGATAATCAGAGTTCAGTCGATGTTCATGTGCTACAGGGTGAACGCGAGCAAACGACCTACAATAAAACAATCGGTCGCTTTCGGTTAGATGGGCTACCACCAGCCCCTCGCAGTTTACCCCAGATTGACGTTAGCTTCGACGTTGATGCCAATGGGATTTTAAGTGTGTCGGCCAGNGACATGGCAACCGGAAACGAGCAAAGTATTACTATCACAGCTTCTTCTGGCTTGTCAGAGGAAGAAATCCAACAGATGGTAAAAGATGCTGAAGCCAATGCTAGCCAAGATCAACGCAAACGGGAAGAGTTTGAAGTTCAACACAAGGCCAATAGTCTAATCTATGAAACGGAAAAGAATTTGCAGGAGTTGNCAGAGAAAATAGAGCCGTCGGTGAAAAATGATGTTGAGGCCGCAGTTACGGCCCTGGAAGCTGTCTTAGAGGAAAATAATGGCGGTGGTGCTGGAAACAACATCGAGCAGATCAAATCTCACACTGATTTACTGATGCAGGTTTGGCATCGTGTTTCAACAGATCTATACCGGCAAACCAACGCAGACAGTAGTGGTGAATATGGAAGCGAAAACACCACCTCCCCCTACCAAAGCCCCCCTACCGATACTGATAGAGAGACATCGTCAGATAGCGAAGAAGAGATCATCGATGCCGATTATGAGGTGGTAGATAGCGACGATCGCTATGCCAGTGANCGTCGGTGACTCCGATTTTATAAGTTAAAACTAANTGATCAGGTCGGCTTNCCCTCTTCTCCCCTTGCTAGCGAAGGTGAATAAGTATATCCGACATATTCGGCTGCAACCTGTCGATCATCAAAGGGGAGGCGAACTCCTTCAACTTCTTGGTACGTTTCATGTCCCTTACCCGCGATTACGACTAAATCCCCGGCCTTTGCTATCTCAATAGCGCGACCAATCGCCGCTTTTCGATCGACAATCATCTCGTATTTACCAGACACACCGGTAGAGTGTATCCCAACCATAATCTGACGAATAATTTGCTCTGGATCTTCGGAGCGGGGGTTATCAGATGTCAGAATCGTATAGTCAGCGGTTTTGGTCGCGATCTCTCCCATGATTGGGCGTTTAACCGCATCTCGATTCCCACCACAGCCAAACACAACAACCAATCGTCGATCTGTTGCTTCTCGTGCCGTTTCCAATAGGTTTTGAAGCCCATCAGGTGTGTGTGCGTAATCGACAATTACCATAAACGGCAGGCCAAGATCTACAGATTCAAATCGTCCAGGAATGACGGTCGTTTCGAGTCCGGTCTTGATGGTTTCCAAGTCAATCTGGTAATGTAAGCCAACCGAAGCCGCAGCTAGAGCATTATAAATGTTGTAATTACCAAGTAGTTTTAGTCGGATCTCGATCTGTCTTTGCAAGGAAGTTCTGATGTTCCCCACGCCCAAACTCAATTGAAAGGTTAGTCCAGATGAGGTCGGCAAGATGTTGGTAGCCGTTACATCTGGATGTCCATTGAAGCCATAAGTAATCGCAGGTGCAGTTGAAGTTGTTCCGATTCGATCTGTTATTTTAACAGGGAGGTCAGTATTGATAACAGCAACGCCGGAGGAGTCAATTTGTTCAAAGAGCCGAAGTTTAGCCTGGAGATAGTGCTCTATCGAAGGATGATAGTCTAGGTGGTCTTGTGTCAAATTGGTGAATACTCCCACCTGAAACTTGAGATAATCCAGCCGATGCTGAGCCAACCCTTGAGACGAAGCCTCCATGATAACATACTGAAGTTTCTGCTGACGAATATCCGCGAGAAGACGATACAACAGGAGTGGATCTGGCGTAGTGGTCTGACTGGGAAGCGAAACTTTGCCGTATCGGTAACCGATAGTACCAATTACGGCTGGATTGAGTTGAGCGGCTTGAAAAACGGATTCGATAAAATAGGCCGTCGATGTCTTTCCGTTGGTACCGGTAATTCCGATTAGATCTAGATCCTCTGCGGGACGGCAGTACCAGTTGGCGGCAATCTGGGCCAGCGCGGATCGTCCGTTAGCTACCTGTACATATGTCAAGTTGCCGGGGACGCCAGTAGCTGTTGCTTCAGCGATGATCGCTGTCGGCCGGTTTGAGANTGCGGCTAACGCTGACGGTATGAATTGATGAGCGTCAATTTTGACCCCCTTGTAGCAGATCCAAGCAAAGCCTGCGTTAAGTTTTCGGTGATCNCTCTCTATCCCGAATACTTCCCGGTCNAATCGGCCGATAACTGACTTAGTCTCAACCTGCCGCAGTAAAGTCTCCAGTTTCACCCTTTTATAATTTCCCTAGTGATTGTCCGATTGTGCAATCAGGCCAGAAGTTGGATGGTCAGTGGAATGTGGAACGTTTGCGGCACCGGCGACTCGATTAACGATAGACGTTAAGTAGCGCACAGTTTGGTTGGCGATTTGCTGAAATACGGGGGCGGCNACTTGTGTACTAAGTGGTGCTCCTTGAGGTTCGTCGATAACCACAATAATCGAAATTAAGGGAGCCCCGGCNGGTAGAAATCCGGCGAAACTGGCGATCACTTTTCCTTTGANATAGCCCCGGTTGGCAATTGCTTTTTGAGAAGTACCTGTTTTACCTGCAACTCGATAACCATCGACTATGGCGTTTTGACCGCTCCCTTGTTCCGTCACTTGTACCAAGATTTCGGTGAGCGCAGTAGCTGTCTCGGGCGACATCACTCGCCGAATCGGTTGTGGATGAAAACGTTCAATTTCCTGATTGCCATGCGTCAAAACACCACGGACAACGTAAGGTTGCATCAAAACCCCTTTGGTAGCAATGGTATTGATCGTATTCAACATTTGCAAAGGGGTTACAGAGATCCCCTGACCAAACGGAACTGTCACCTCCGCGTATTCATCCCAGATGCGGAGACCGCGTAATGATCCCTTTCTTTCGAACGGTAAATCTATCAATGTCTTTTGCCCAAAACCGAAGGCTTCAACATAATGGGTTATAGATTTATGACCGAGCTTTTGTGCTGTTTTGATAATCCCGATATTGCTTGATTTTTGAATGATTTGGCTCAATGTTAACCAGCCGTTGGGTTTAACATCTTTAATGGTATGGCCATTTGCCAGATAATAAGGACCCATTTCACAATACTCAATCGAGTCAGCAGTCGAGATCCGTTCGTTAATCACTCCGCAAGCCGTCACGATTTTAAAAACAGACCCCGGTTCGTATTGCATCCAGACGGCCATATTTCGTTTATATGATTCTGGACTCTGAGCATAATGGTTGAGATTATAGTTAGGATAGTTGGCCATAGCCAAAATCTCACCGCTCTTGGNGTGCATCACAATTGCAGTTCCGGTAGGAGATCCCCATTTTTTGCATCCTTCGAATAGTGCCAGTTCTGCTATGTGTTGAATATATCCATCAACTGTTAAGACGATGGTATGACCGTGCCCCTCAGCCTCAATTGGAGATGATATCGCAGAATTATTGTCTTCGACTGGGTGAACAACATCGACGGCGATGTTATTAACTTCATCAACTGTGGTCGCGTTATCTGGCGGTGAAAGTTGACGATCATACTGCCTTTCGATTCCTTCGATACCGAGTCCTTCAAAGTTTGTTGCTCCAATGACATGACAGGCCAATTCGTTATTAGGATAGTGCCGCTTGCCATAGACTTTGTATTGAATACCACGGAGTTGTCGTGTTACAACGCGAATATCTTCTAGTTGAGAGTAGGGAATGTTACGTTGAAGCCAAATAAACTTTTTCCTTTTCTGATGAAGTTTAGAAATCAGTTCAGCTTCTGTGGCACCTACCACAGGCGCCAATTGGCGAGCGGCTCTTTCAGGTGATGTGTCAAGGAAACTGGGGTCGGCCCAGACGGAAATCAAGTTTCGATTAATGGCCAAAACANTGCCATTTCGATCGACGATTTTACCTCTTTTAGTTTGAGTGCCACTGGTAGAAGTACTAAATAGATTGGCTCTTGCTCTCAGTTGATCGCCATATAGAACTTCGATATACAGAAATCGAACCAACAACCCCCCTAAACAGAGTTGAATTAAGATCAGGGCACACTTGGCTCGTCTACATAAACGTGCCAAATCACTAGATTCTGTTTTGACTTTAACCATTCTCTAATTGCGGTTTTTTCTTAAGCAGAGGCATTACGTGCAACGTTTCTACTCTCCTAATCTGGACAAAGATCCGTAGTCATCACAATTAACGCTGATCAATATAGAGCAACTTAGGCAAATCATCCAGTGGTACCATCTTCATTTCTGAGGCCAATTGATGGATTTGAGTGACGGCTGTCAGTTCCGTGACTTCTATCTCTAACTCGCTGATCTCGTTCATTAATTGGTTGCGTTCTCTATCCAGTTCAGCTTTCAAATGGTGGAAAGTTTGGTTGTGATAGCTAGAGAACCAGGCATTCAATAGGGAAATGGCAACGAAAAAAATAAGAACTAGATATGGNAAGGCATTGGCTGAGGTATGACGTAATCTATCTGGGGGCATCGATTAACACACGTGAAATAGTATCTATACCTATCCCCAATCAAGGACGGGTTACATCACCTTATCGAGTAATTTGATGTAAGCAAGATAAACGTCGAGGGATCGATCCAAGATTCAAGTTTGTCTGCTGAATCGATTGAGAATGAGGCTTTAAATCCGGATGGCTGCGCGAAGTTTGGCGCTACGAGCACGTGGGTTTTTTGTGATCTCATCTGTAGTCGCTGTAACGGGACGTTTGGTTANGATTTCAATCTCAGGCTGATGGTGGCAAATGCAAATAGGAATATCGGGTGGGCAAAGGCAGCGACTGGCCAACCGTCGAAACGCATGTTTGACCAATCGATCCTCTAACGAGTGAAAAGAGATAATACAGAGACGACCGCCGGGTTTTTTCAGCCTTTGGTATCCACTCTCTAAGAACCGTTTGAGGTTTTCCAATTCATCGTTAACAAAAATGCGAAGTGCTTGAAAGGTTCTAGTTGCCGGATGAAGCGAGGATATATGCGTAGACCTCCGCCTCTGCCTGCGGGACTTTGATCTCGGGTAAACAGAAGTGATTAAATCGGCTAGTTGAGTAGTAGTATTAATCGGGNGTAGGCGACGATGGTCTATAATTCGATGGGCGATTTTTCTGGACATTCGCTCTTCTCCGAATGTCCATAAGATATGTGCAATTTCCTCAGCAGGGGCGTTGTTGACAATTTCACGGGCCGAGAGAGGTTGATCCGGATTCATCCGCATATCCAGTGGTCCCTCTCGCAAAAAACTGAATCCCTTTTCTGCCTGGTCGAGTTGCATTGAAGAAACACCTAAATCTACCAGAATCCCATCTAAAGCCTGATTCCCCAGTTCGATTGTCGATAGATTGGCGAAATTCCCCCGAATCGCTCGAAACCGGGAACCGAAGGTTGATAAACAGTCCGTCGCAATTTCTAACGCCATCGGATCTAGATCTAAACCGATCACTTGCGTGTTAGGGTGTGATAAAATTGCTTCACTGTGTCCGCCAGCCCCCAGGGTTCCGTCCAGATATACGCCTCCGGGCGAAGCCTTTCCCAGACTCCGGTCGGGGAGTTGTAGAAAGGCCATCGTCTCAGAGCAAAGCACCGGAATATGAGAAGGCCGGATGCACCCATCCGCATGATTACCAGGTGGCATCTATCAAATAATTCGCATTTCGGAATCGACTTTGAACTATAATCCCCTGATCGCTTCTGCTTTTACAGGAAATCGCCAAACGCCCTCCCCTTCCCTAGGAGAAGCGAAAGACGAACCGGCTCCACCGGTACGGGATACATCTGTGCAGGTTGACCTGATTGGGGTTACATCTTGAAAGCCCCAACCCGATTATTCGGTTATCGATTCTATTTTAGCCCATCCGCTGAATTCGAACCACTATACCGGAAACAGTTCGATCGGCTAAAGGGAGTACCGGATCTTTGTTCAGGTCGTGAACCTGATACATGTAAACTCTCAAGGACGTCGGGATCATAGTTTTCTGTATTCATTCTAACTTCACACTTCCCATATTCCATTCGATTCAAAATGAAAGGTGAGAACTAATTGGACGTTGATAGATTACCCCGATGGTGACCATACGATCCAACATAGCCTGAAAAAGGCCAAACAGTGACTTGAGCCATTTGAGGTCAGTAATAATTTTCTGGCACTGGAAATGGAGTTGATCTACATTGTCCGGAAAGTGAGCCAAGCGATGGTCGTGATCTTTAATCTGCAGGTAGGTACTGGTCAGAATATTGTTATGAATTTTTTCTTTCAACAGTTGATCGTCCAACAACTGTTGGATCTTTTGTGGATGATTTCCCTGGATTGCAAACTGGCTGTCGAACTGATTATCTCCACTTTGGATGCCCAACAACCCCAAAGATTTCGCTAAGTAACCAAACATCAGCGGCCGATAGATCTTCAGGCGCAGGTCTGATTTGACCGAAAAGGCGGCACGAATTCGCGTCCGTCGCCTGGTCGAAATATCGCAGGCAATTTTCCATTCCCGGTAGCGATAAACCACCATTCGGCGGTGGCTCACCCCTGCTACTTCGCCCTCCACTGATTCGGCCAGTTGTNTCCATAACCGGTCTCGGTCTAAGCGCAAACCGTTACTCGATATACCCGAGATCCCTTAATCGGTCTTCCAGGATCTGTTCTTCTTCCTCGGTACTGTCTTGCATCGATAGGCGTTGGTAGTTAGAGCCGATGAGTAGATCCTCATAATGATTGCGATATAGCTGTGGATCGGGACAATCCAGATCCTTGCCGTCGGTTATGCTTCTGAGGACCCAGTGCCCGGACAACTCGTCCTCACGATAGAAAACATCGCCATCAGTGACAGACCACATCCGCCTACCGTTCGGATCTCGGGGTAACTCTTCGCCATCGACGGCCATGCGAGAGGTAACGCGATGATGTGGCATCTCCAGATTAGAGGCCTTTAGAAAACCGACTCCGTATAAACTATCCAGTTCGGTTAGCACCCACCGATTTTGTTGGCTAGTTTGCTCCGACGAATCCAGCCAATTTTGCCCGTAACCGTTGTAGTCGGTTTCAATACCAGCCAGATAGGTTACGGTCGGAAAGAGGTCGATCATTGACACCGGCTGATCTGCCGGAAACGAAATCTGATCCACATCAGGAATATTGGCTAGCAGAGGGACACGTGCTACATTTTGATGCAGGACATCACCGTGTGCCATCACTTCGGTATTAAACCCTTCGCCGTGGTCGCCAAAGATAAAAATCGCCCATTGATCCAGATCCAACAGTTTTAGGATTTCGACTAACAAAAATTCCTGAATATGAGTAACGGCTGCATAGTAGTAGCGAAGGGCTTCTTCGGTTTGCCCAGCCTTGACCATGGCGCCCAAATTGGGGGCATTGCGCACACCGCTTAGACCGTAGCCACCGTGTGTATACCAGAAATGCAGAAAAGAGAACTTGGGTTGATCGGCAGGCGTAGTCAGTGATTCAATGATCCCCTCTAAAGATCCCAAATGTTGGCTTTTGGCTTGCGAATCCCGGGCCGTGATATAGGATTCAAAGTCAAGAAAGCGAAAAACCTCCGAACGCTCAGATCGACCAAAGACGTGGTATCCTTCGGCCTCAAAGAGTTGAAACAGGTTCTGAACCCCGCCAAACATCTTGAGGTAGGTCTGACCATACAGACCATGCTCAAATGGATATAGCCCGGTGAACAAGGAAACATGCGAAGGCCGCGTAGCCGGAGCTGCGACAAAGAAGCGGTCGGCCAATGAAAAACCCTGTGTAAGCAGGTCAAACTTAGGGGTGTTGAAATTAGGATTGGTTCGGCTGAGTGCATCGTAGCGCCAACAGTCGATTGAGATTAGTAGAAACTTTTGGATCTGTTTTGCCATCAAAATACCCCGGTAGGAGTTAATTTCAGTCAATTAATCGTGCGTTATATTGTCGTGGAGTATGCTGGTAGCCAGAAAAGTGCTGGTCGTTGGTGGATTCTGNCCGGTCCGCCGTATAGATGAAAATAGTATGGTGATAGGGGTCGTACAGAATCACCTCCTCCTTACCATCGCCACAAACGTTAGCTGGGAAACAGTGGTACCAACCCATTTTACCACCGGAAGGTGGAGGTAAATCTGGAAAGGTAACCACCTTTTGACCTGTTCCATCGTAAAGTGCCGTTGGACTGTAAATCAGGTCAGTACCCCGATCGTCCCAGCGAATAATCTCCAGGCCGGTATTATTGGGCGACTCATCAGCTTGGAAACGGGACAAAATCTGCCCTCGATAATCCGCAACTAGCAGATCTGGATGGTGACCATTGTAACGAATTACCAACTGCTGACCCTCAATATCCGCACATAACTTGCCGCAGCGGACCTCCTGTCCATGTGGTACGGCCTCGTGCCCTAGCTTCAGTAGGTGTTGACCGTTTCGGTTCAGCACCTGCCCACCGCCAGACATAATAGCCGCTGGTTGGTCTCCCCATTGATTGATCAGTACGGCGTCCAGATGCAGGCCTAAATCCTTTTCCCACAGCGGTGTACCATCGTTATCCAAACCAAAATGGCCACCATTAACCTCATCTAATCCATCACCATCAAGATCACCAACAGCCGGAATATAGGCTGCGTGTTTGGAGTAGGTGTACCAGTGACTCTCGTACTGCCAGAGGAGTTCCAACCGGTAGTTGAAGGCCAGGATATGGTTACCCAGCTTGACCACGAAATCCTGAGCTTGTGGATTACCTGAAAAATTGGCCACCATTAACCGATGGTGAANATAGTTGGATAGATGCAATTCGCCATCGATGTAGGCGTCACACCGTTCAAGAACCTCAGGTTTGGCGCGATGTTTGATTTNGCCTGTCTGCCCCTCCAGGATCAACAGTTCCATCTGCGACATATCCCACGGATCGGTGGCCGTGTTTCCGCTCAGTAAATCGGTATCAGCAAAGAGGCAGATGACTTCTGATTTCCCATCCTGGTCAATGTCATAAATCACTACTGGGCCGGGTCTGCCGGGTGAAGTGGCCCTCAACTTATTGCTGGTTCCTGTTTCCATCGTTTCTAGATCTTTTACCCCGAAAGACCAGAGTTGTTGGCCAACCAAGTCGAAAGCCCCGATAAAACAGGGCTTGATGCCAGCCAGCGATTTATAAACTACAAAATCGACTTGACCATCTCCCGTCAGATCNCCAATTCGAATATCTCCACCCCAGGCTTGGGCAGTCAAACCGTCAGCGGCTGGAGTGTGTGATAGGAATGGCTCCGGAATATTGAGCTTTTGGTATAGAATTGCGGGCTTGTTCATAACGCTTTTGATCGATTTTTAGAACCCAATTATGAAATAGTGAANGTTGAATTCTTTATTCCTAAATTCTTCATTCTTAATTTCCGTTGGTCTTATTCTATCAAGCTCGTTCTAATTGGACAAGTTCTAATTTTTTCCGTTTCGATAACAAGACCCCACTGAAAAAACGAGAAGACCAAATTTCATCCAAATCACCTCTTCTCAAAATGGTAAAGATTTAATATAATGAGGCCTCTCGACGGGGAAAGACCCGAGGGGTTTTCAAGAAAAACAGCCAACACTAACAATGAGAGAGGAATCATCAACCCCCTAATGTTATTCTCTACCTAGTAACTATACGATCTTAATATGAAAGTCCTACATTCAATGCATCCATTCTACTCTGCAGGTTGGTCTCAAAACGGAAAGTTTGTTACACTCTGATTCAATCTGTTCAAATTAACGATGCTATTTTGCTATCGAGTCGGCCTTAAATCCGCTTTACGACCAACCAGAAAAAAGCAAACGATTTCAATCGCCACATCATCCTCAGCGCAGGGGCAGGGGAAACAGCTGTTCTGGTCAGTCGTTATTTACGGATATTGTTGGAGTCACAGATCCGGGTGGGACAGATCGTGACCATTACCTTCACTGAGAAAGCGGCTACCACACTCAAACACCGCATTGTGCGTAAAGTTGACAATTTGTTGGTTCAGGGAATTAACCAACAAAAGTTGAAGCGGATCAAGGCTGAAATGACTCAGTTCCAGATCTCGCCTATCCACGCTTTTTGCTCCCGTATCTTACGAGAGTATGCGGCCGGGACCGACGTCGGCTTCAATGTAATCGAGCCGTTTGAACGTCGTCAACTGCTAAACGAAGTGGTACGACCCGAATTAGCGGCCATTGCCAATGTTCCCCCAACATCGACCAATCGACAAGACTTAGCCTTGTTGCTTCGCCATTTCGGTCGGTCAAAGCTGGAGTCGATGCTAAGTCAGTTTTTTGAGCAGAAAGATATTTTACGCCGTATCAACTTCCGTTATACTACCCTCAGTGACGACCAGATCTAGTACCAGTGGTAAGAGACCGTTGACCGGTCAGATCTACCAGTAGGTCAATATTCCCCAATTTCTGGATGCACTAAAGCACTTGCCTTCAAAGGCTAACGGAAAAANAGCTAACTAGGTTGAGCAACTCCTATTGCTGNCCTCTCCGGAGGTGGAGATTCTACAAAAGCTCGCTAACCAGAGTTAGTGTATGAGCGGCTACTTCCGCTAGATCAGCTACGGCAGATAAGTCAGTTGGTACTCACCAAAGGTGGCGGTTTGGCTGAACCGATTTCCATCGTCCAAATAGCGGCCAAACTGATCCGTAATTTNCCTTCAATCTNCCAAGCCGACAAGTTGTTGTTGTAGCCCGCCTCTTGNCCAACCTCTACACCCGAATCTGGGTCGAGTACGAACGCTGCAAAGCGAAACTCTCGGTATTGGATTTTGCCGATTTACAACTCCGTTTCCACGACTTGCCTTCAGGATTTGGTCGTCTGCCGGCGGTTGCAAATTATGATCGACGAGTATCAGGACACTAATCAACTCCTGTTGGAGATGGTCAAGCCATTGATCGACAATTTTCGGTCTGGAAATCTGTTTATTGTCGGAGACCAGAAGCAGAACATCTACGGCTTTCGTGGAGCTGATGTTCGGGTTTTTAGCCGCACGACGGAGGAACTGGCCAACTGCCAAAAGAGACTGGATCGTCCTATTATCACTTGGTAGGAGTTGCAAGCTACCCATGTAGAGCAAACGGGCCAACTGGTCTTGGCTGATAATTTTCGTTTAACCCGAAATCTGGTTGATTTGATAAACTTGGTCTTCACTAAATTGATACAACGAGAATCCGATCACGTCGGGCCTTATGAACCGTTGGTCTGGGGGCTAAATTACCCGTTTGAAGGACAGGCGATAGTCGAAACTGAGTCAGATCGTGTGCAGATTATGACCATTCATGCTTCCAAAGAGTTAGGGTTCCAGATCGTTTTCTTGGTCCACCTTGATCGCTGCTCTCGACCAGAGGTCGAGCAGTATCTGGATCCGGAATACGGTGTCGGTTTCAATGTTGCCAACGACGACTCCAAAAGCGATCTAGTCTTGACAGACGGTGCCTGTCCAGCTATTTTAGGCCTGATGTAAATCAGGCTCACGCCAAAACGATAGCCGAGGAGAAGCGGCTCTTTTACGTAGCGGCGACACGTGCTCATAGATCGGTTGTTCCTATCGGGCTTGCCAGCCTTTGGTTCTGAGTTGCCGAACTGGATGTAGTGGTTTTTCGAGCCTCTCCGTCAGATAGAAGTTCCAACTCAGTCGTTGGACCAATGGCCGGTTGCTGTTCAGAAACTAGGGGGAGATTTGTGCCGGTTCAAGTTGCAGATCCACTTTACACAATAGATCGACCCGCTACCGAGGGATACCGATTCGAACCGAAAGACAGATCTGGCAGACCTCGCTCGAGCTGAAATCAACATTACCCCGGTAGCAGCACAAACCCGCTCCAAATTTCTGGCGGTAACCACGCTGGCTACTGCGATCTAGTGTCCGACCAAATTTTATTTCCGTCACCAGGTGATCGGTTCAGATCTGACCGATTTATCTTTGGAACCGGACGATTCTGGATCCACGATGACCGGACATTCAGATTTCGGCGTAGTTGTCCATCAGGCGTTGGCGCAACTCGAAACTGCTGCCAATGCAGTAGACTACAAACCCAATTATCCCCCAACATCTGGCGACATATTGAAACTTTTGTCCGGTCCGAAGTTGGACAATGGGCTCTGGTTGCCAGACAAACCCGGTTGGAACTGTCGGTTCATGCTACGCTGGGCCACACGTAATCAAGGGGGTAATCGACCGTTTGTTTCAGTGCCAGGATAACGGTTTGGGAACTGATCGATTACAAAACCAGTTATCCGAGCCAACAGACCTCGTCCGCCCGACTGGCCTACTACCGGGCACAAGTCGGTTTGTACGCCCTCTGCCTGCATAAACTGTTTCCAGCACAAGCGACGATTCCAACCACTATTTTTTTTACTGGTACAAGTAAGACAAAACAACGAACATTTACGGTGGTAGAATTGAATCAATTGGAACTCGACTGGATTCAACGATTAGAGGAGATTGGCCAGTCCTATCCTACCAAAAATCTGGATCATTATCATGAACTGCCCTTACCAAATTAACTAGGGGTGTTTACTACCAGATCCATCACCAGCATGACCAACTAAGCACTGGATGTTCTGCATCCTTCTGTTTAGCCATGTTTTAGCCAGAGCGAATCTTTTTCAACAGGCAGCCAAGTAACTACAGGAATTTCAACAAGCGGTAGCTGAAATAGAAGCCTACCCTCAACAGTATCCCAATGAAGTCAAGGGACACGTACACTTGGTGATCTCTATTTCCCAGCAGGATAAGTTCGACTTGGTCTGTCGAAGCTCCCGGTCATTTAGGCCAACACTAACTGCCTCCCAGCTTATCAAAGGCTAGTCAATCGCTATATTCAACAAAAGGCGCTGGATCATGCAACACGAGTTTATCTACAAGCGATAGACCAATTTCCTGAAGAGATCGTCCGGGTGATGTTGAGTCTTTTGTACAAAGAGCAAAGCGATTTTAAGGCCGCCAGAGGTCATTTACAAATTGCCGAAACACAAGATTTGGTTGACCAGCGAGGGAAAGCTGAAGATCTGGAGCAACTCTCCTTTGTTTGTTACACACGCGGTCGATACGCTGAGTCCGAGTCGTTGTTGCTAAAATGCTGGCAGTAGAACCGGAAAATGCAGATTACCTGAACCAATTGGAAACGGTTAGAACTGCGACAGAAAAAAATAAAAAATATTGACATTTTCTGCTAATCGTTTCTAAGGGAAACATTTTATCTTTTGCTTGGCTTCATGGAAAAACCTACCCTTCTCAGCTCTTACAAAGGGGGAGGTGGCGATCCGAGATCCCCGGGTAGGGTTTAAAGCACACTAAATAGATTTTGCCGATGCGAAGCAGAGAAGATATTACGACAAGGTATAGGGAAGAGAATTGATGTTATCGGAAGAAGGCACAAAAGTGGGTTAGGGGCGAAAAATTTTCACCCCTGAAGATTAAGACTTATCGCTTGGACATTTTCGTAGTATTCTGTTGCCTGTCCTCAATACTGATGATGACAGTCTCTGTGTTCGGTTCTCTGAGCCATTTATTATCGAACTGAATCGCTTGGATCTTTTTATGCTCGACCCACTGTTTTACGGTAACCGTAGTAGCACCTTTTAACTGGGCATACTCTTTAACACTATAATTCCGGTTTAGATTCATAGAACACCTCTGATTATGATCCATATTATCAATACGATCAATACCAGAATTTGTTTCATTTGCCTTCTACGGATACGATCTGACTGGCGCAGACCAAATTGAGACGTGGACTTCAATACCAGCCTGTGCTAAATAGCTACCCTAAAAAGCTTAAATAACGAAACGATGCTAACTGACAGCTATACCAGAGGGGGTAGAAGGTGAAATTTAGAAAGGCCATCATTTCACCGTCTTATATCAGGTGCCGAACGGCCTCACTTCCTGCATGATTTTTTGATCAATCTTCTTGCGCTGCAAATAATCGTCGTTCACCACTCCGTTGCACTCCATTTTTATTAGCAGTTCCGCTTGCGCCGCTTTCACTTTTTCTCTGTCCAGAAATCCACGTAGAAGGCAGTATCCATCCTCGGATATCCATTATCGTAAAGTATCTGCATCGGGTAACAGATCATTTAACGACCGGAGTCGGCCGAACTTCTCTGCGGAGAGATCGAAATTATTCCCACACGATGTCCATCCATAGTTTCTCCTTGACCTAATTGCCGATAGATTTATTATGCTGAACGTTTTTAGTCGGTTCGATGACCAGCCTATCCGGGGCAACGCGGCTTCTAACAACGAAATCGGGATGAACTGTACGTCCGGTGTTCTGACCGGTAGTTTGATAACGTAGGTCTAAAGACCAACGACAGCGGTCAGACTTGTTAGGTGAAGAGCGATGAATTACAAAGGGGTTAATCAGGATAACGTCACATCTATCATACTCCAGGTAGATTGGCACTTCATCCGGCATCAGCTCTGGAATAACCATTGTTCCCCTCTTTTTGGTGCCGCAGATAACTTACTTCTTGTTTGTTGGGGATTACCTCCAAACACCCGTTTTCAACGCTACTTTGACAACAGGTAAGCAATTCGTATTTTTCCGCCTACTTCATCATTACGACCGCATCCTGGTGCTCGGCCTCCCCACCCGGCCAACTGCTACGGCCATCGCTTGAGGGAGGTTTAGCCCGTATGTGCTGAATTGGATTACCGGTAATTTCCGAACTAACCAACGGTTCGATTAAATCCAGTAGATTCTGATTACCTAAGAAGGCGAACATAGCCGGTTGCCGTATATGCATAATATCCAGTCCATGCTCCATTTCTGTTGACTGCGCCAGCAGCAAACCAAACCGTTGATGGAAAGGGGCTTCCAAATGCAGATTCTCTATTTTTCTCTCAGCCTGCAACTATTTAGCCCGTTGCTCAATGAAGGCCGCAACTTCATCAATCACCGGTTGCGTATCGCTCAAATCTAAAGCATCCTTAACCAACACAAATCCTTGCTGGTTTCAAAGATCGATTTGCGGACCTGTTAAAGTGACCTCTTTACCTACGTGAATTATTTGTAGTCCATAAAAAATGAGAAAAACCATACCGGTCACAATAAAGAACATCTCCAGTCCCATTTATCGATCCCCAGTAGTTTCGGCCCAGCGGTGTCAATTCCGCCGTCTTGTTGTGGTAATACTCCTTTCCTTTTTTATTTTTCCCCAATCCGGTCAATCGCTTCCGCCACCAGTTAGTTCGACTTTGACAAGCCTCCTCGTTGCTGTCGTTGTCTCGATTCATGGTAATGTATTGGACTCGTCTGGATTGGTCAGTATTCAAACTGGCGAAATGGAGTAAACTGGTACGCCAGATGATGAGATCCCCAGATTTACCGACACTCTAATTGGACTCAGCGCATACAATTATTGCTGGCGTGGCTCTCTTTTTGGCAAGTTGTTTAGCCGGTCTTCAATGATTTGGTGAAAACCTGGGACACACTGAAAGGCTACCTGATTTTCAACTGTGCTGGTCAGGTATAAAACCTCCTGGACGCCAAACCCAATCGGTCAGTTGGTTATGTTGGTATCCCAGTGCAGCCTGAATTGCTTGGCCCCAGGGTCATGAGTTGGGGGATTCATACTTTCCCGGGCCAAAGCTGACCCACAGTTTCTTCGTCTGCCAAATCGGGCTAAAGGCTTATGTACGCGGGGCGATTACCGGTTATCCCAGAATGCCTGATGTTGATAGATTTCCCATGATACTGGCCGCGGAAGATCTGGATACCAAGTTTCTGGACCGTCCGCGCCCATCTCCAAAAAATCCCCAAATGGTTTCTGCCGTCCGAGCCGAGTTCTCCTTTAAAACCACGTTCCGAGCGATCACACACCCATTGATCTACCCAAAATTGCAGGCCGGTTTCGCTTAACACAGGTGATTGAAGGTTACTGGACATTCGGCTGACTCCATTAAATGTATGCCACGATTTTTACTGTTGTTTGAGCGGGGAAGGTCGAATGGTATTTTAACCGGGTTCTCACTCGTACCACTTACTGAATCATCATCCTCGGGAATGGATCAGTTCAGTGCCATTTTTTATGTCAAACCACTGTTTCGAACCAATTTCAACGATTTGATCATCGGGCTACTTCTCCATGTACTGATAGCTCGGATGACCAGATAGGGCCTCTACACGGATTATGTCGCGTATTGTAACAACAGATCAGCAACCAGCGTGGTTCGTCACTCTCATTCGCATGGAACTATGCAGAAGATTAGAGTGGAAAAAGAGGACATCGCCCTGTTCCATCTCGCAATAGACACGCTCAAGATTTTCCAAAAGCAAGTCAACGCGTTTTGGATCGGCACCGGTTTGAGTGCCAAAATGACCGTGTTCAATCCGTCCATATTTATGTGCACCTTTGATTACCTGTAGACAGCCGTTTGCCTTTGTGGCTCGGCCGACGGCAATCACCACACTGACCATGTCGGGATAGAGGCAACCGTTGTGATATCAATATCCGTAATCTTGATGCTACTCCCATTGACCACCAACTTTTGCCTCTTTAACCATCATTTTATAATGGTAAAGGTCGATCTTGTCGCCAAGCAGTTTCTCTGTAGTATCAGAGCGCCGTGGCACCGCACGAAAGCGTGTAGGTACCATTTCGCGGTTGGCTTGCCAACCAAAGTTTGATTTTGCGTCCTTCGGTGTCACGAACTGCGTGGATCTGACCTCGTTTTCCGGTATCTGATTTAGAGATCTTGAACCGCAGGTCCATTTCTTCTGCCTCGAACAAATCTCGCACCATTAAAAACCCGTCTGTCTCACACTGACGGTTTTGATCTTCGGAAACGCTAGATTTTCTCGTCATTGATTTTATAGTGAGCAAACCCTATAAGACTGGAATGAGTCACATGCAAATAGTGACTGGTCATCTATTGGACTCAGATGGCGATGTGTGGCTGAATCATCAGAAACCCCATTCAAAATGAACTCCTAATGCCTTTCTCCCAAAACATCACATATACTATCATAAGAGTAGAATATATTAAGTTTTGTGGTGAAAAATAGAAATTCATTGTTTGTCACCACCGCATAAGTTGAAATCTGCTGAGGCTAGGACCAGGCATACTGTCTAGTCTCAGTGAATATAGCGCTTAATACCAACATTTAGTGAAATCTGCGTTAAGCGGTTGTTGCAAACTCATAGATGGGCCGGAAACGAATTGACGTTTGGCTGAGCGAGATGTAGAAGCACTCACCAGTTCCTCTCTTTCCTTCCAAGGTCGAAGGGCATTGATGCTACAGCAACCCGTTCTTCTTGCCAAAACTGTGAGTTGTACTTACAAGTTGAATTCAGACTGTTTTCTATTTCAACCACGATGGCCGCTCCTTGAGCCCAAATGCCGATCTAAAAACCACTTTTTCTAGATCTGAACCGCCCCTAGCAACATCTAGAGATTGTGAGTGTCACCCCCAAAGCGGGTGATATCGTTATTATCTCTGAATTACTGACTCACAGGGCGTTAATCGGGAAACTGACAGGTCGGGAACGGCGATTTTTGATCCTGCGCTATAATTCGCTGTACCCCTACTACCGAAATGGCATTCCCGATGAGGTTTTCCCGGATTGTCGCCTGACACAAGGGGCTAATCGAATTTGCTCCCTTCACCAAAATCGAACGAATTTGTANCAAAACACGGTAGAGCTATTATGAGTAATGCATGGATTAAAGAAGACATCCAATTGAAGGGACCAACCTGAGCAAACAAGGAAGTCGCAGTTATCTATCACCTGTTGAGGCCTGTTTAGAAACGTTGATGACATACGGGACAGATCGGTACGGTGCAAGACATGCGCCGATCCTGGTCAGTATTCTAGATATTGAAAGCAGAGAGTGCCCTGCAAACCCTCTACCCTTGGATCAACAGTGGCGAGCCCAACGCCCAATGCGGCGCAATTTGGCCGGAGCCAATATGCTGATGGATATGTCAACACTGAAGACGATGTGTCATCTATCAGAGGTAACGGGGGGCAACTAAAAGCGCCAATTTCGCCGAGACCTATATGGACTATTATATGACGCATTTGGTCGATGAGAAAGGTCTATTCTGGTGGGGATGGCATCGACACTACGATGTCTATACAGATCAGATGACGGGGCATGGCGGTAATGTACACGAACTGCACGCTATGCACTGTATCGATTGGTTTCGTTTATGGGAGATAAATCCGCCAGCAGTTCAGCGAGAAATAGAAGCCATTTGGGAGTGGCACGTTATCGATAAAGTGACCGGCGAAACGGACCGTCACGACAGTCAACAACCCGGATGCGACTTCAGCATGAGTGCAGGAGCCTACCTTTATGCTTTTGCCTTTTTGTCATACCAACTGCAAGACTCAAAATGGCTCGACCGTGCCAAATTACTGGCCAACTACTACTGGCACAGACGCAACCCGGCAACCGATTTTTTCCGGACCGTCCCAATGCTGGAACCGACCGTTTCGATGGTAAACACTTTGTAACGGCTTGCGTTGGCCTGCATGGTCACGCCCTATTGAAATCCTATCAACTGACCGGCGATCCCCTATTCCGCGATTACGCAGTCGCTTACCTTACCGCCTACGCAAATTACGGCTACAATCCAAAAGCAGAGAAGTTCTGGGGATCGCTTCGACTGGATGGAACAGCGGAGACTGGTAAGCGATTTTTAGACGGCTACGAAGCAAACGAACCAAGGGATCACCTCGATATGTGGGCTCCCTACGTTTGTGGCTACCAGTACCCGATCTATACGGCGAAGGTCTACGCTTTCGCTTATCATCTGACAAAGAATCAACTATTTCTGACTACGGCGGAACACTTCGCCAACTTGATCGAAAGAGAACCACCGACCAGCGGCTGTTTGAAAGAATCGTGGTCCGAGGGGTATGCGCCTGAGTATGCCTCTCACGGAACTCACGCTGATAATAAGTACGGTCGTGTGATTTCTTTTTCCTACACCTGTTTGTGTTGACAAAGGAAAGGAGATATCTGGACTCGGCTCAACAGACTGCCGATGAAGCAATCGACAAATTGTTTGCTAATAGGCTACTTCGAGGGCATCCGGCTAAAAACCTTACTACGAAGCGACAGATAACGTGGGGGCTCGGCTCTATGGTCTACTGGAATTGGATCTGGTGTTGAGGGGCACCAACATGGTGCTAAAGCATCAGGAGATTTTAACCGACTCAGAGGACCACCAACTATCCCTAGATAACTGGTAGGCCACAGAATAACATACTAAAAATAGGTTCGGCTCTACAGTTACTTTCACATTTTCAATCTCTTTTATTGTATCTACCTTGTGGTGTTAGCAGGTGTTTCGGCATTAGCAAGTATTTCAGGCCTATTCCGCCAAGGGGGGGATGCCTGTAAGCGTGCAGAGTCGAGTGGAACAGCACATTGAGTGGGTTAGTGGGGAGGGGTGGACAAGGAGGCTCGAGATCTCGAACCTCTCAGCAAGATCTTGCACCAATGAGATCGAGGAGCGGTGCAAGACCGTCAGGCAACAGACTTACGTCTCGTCTTGAATCACCGCATGTGCGGCCGCCAGGCGCGCGATCGGCACACGGAACGGCGAGCAGGAAACGTAGTCCATATTGATGTTATGGCAGTAAATGACCGATGCAGCATCGCCGCCATGTTCGCCACAGATGCCGATTTTCAGGTCAGATCGGGTAGCGCGACCTCGCTCAATCCCTAGTTCGATCAGTTGTCCAACACCTTCTTGGTCAACAGTTTGGAAGGGATCGTTTTCCAAAACACCTTCTGAGATATAGTCGGGCAAGAAACCGCCCACATCGTCTCGGCTAAAGCCAAAGCTCATTTGGGTCAAATCGTTGGTGCCAAACGAGAAGAATTCCGCTACTTCAGCAATCTTGTCAGCTGTCAGTGCGGCTCGCGGAATTTCGATCATTGTCCCAACCGTGTAGTCGATTTTATCGACGCTATATTTGTCCACAACCTCCTGATAGACGCGATCCACAATTTGTTTCTGGTTTTGCAGTTCGTTGACGTGTCCCAGAACCGGAATCATGATCTCGGGATGGGTCTCTTTACCTTCTTGTGTCAGCTCGACCGCAGCTTCCAGAATTGCCCGTACCTGGGTTTCCGTAATTTCGGGGAAACTGATACCCAGTCGAACACCGCGATGCCCCATCATCGGATTGGTCTCGTGCAGGTCATCAGCACGGCGATTGAACTCGCTTAAATCGACCTCCAGTTCTGCTGCCAGTTCCTCACGGGCAGCGTTTTCGTGCGGCACAAACTCGTGAAGTGGCGGATCTAGGAGCCGAATGGTAACGGGATAACCGGACATTACCTCCAGCGTGGCCTTGATGTCCGCTTTCATGTGTGGATACAGGTCAGCCAGAGCCTCTCTTCGTTCTTCTTCATCCGATGACATAATCATCTTTCTCAATTTGAAGAGTGGCTCATCTGATTCTTCACCGTAGAACATGTGTTCAATACGGAAAAGGCCAATCCCTTCTGCACCGAAGTCGATTGCCCGTTTGGCATCAGCGGGTGTATCCGCATTTGTTCGCACTTTGAGCCGCCTGTATTCGTCTGCATAGGACAACAACTCGGTAAAGTCCTGGTTACTTTCTAGATCTGGATCAATTAAATCCAGTTGTCCCCGGTAAACATTACCTACGGTGCCGTTGAGCGTAATCCAGTCGCCCTCTGTTAGTGTCTGACCGTTGACAACCATCTGCCGGTTTACAACATCGATTTCGATATCACCACAACCGACGATGCAGCATTTACCCCAAGCTCGTGCAACTAAGGCCGCGTGGCTGGTCATCCCCCCTTTGGCTGTCAGGACAGCTTCAGCCGCGTGCATCCCGTGAACATCTTCAGGGCTGGTTTCGTCACGGACTAAGATGACCTTTTCACCTTGTTCTTTGCCTTGGATCACTGCATTATCAGAGGTAAAGACAATTTTCCCTTTGGCGCCACCTGGCCCTGCGGGTAAGCCCTTGGCTAAAAGTTCCGCTATTACTTCAGCCGTTGGGTCTACCATTGGCAGTAAAACCTGTACCAAGGCATCATCGCTAACTCGGCTCAAGGCCTCTTTTTGATCGATCAGTCCCTCCTTGGACATATCGACAGCCATTTTAATGGCGGCAGCACCGGTTCGTTTACCGGTCCGGCATTGCAACATCCAGAGCCGCCCATTTTCGATGGTAAACTCAATATCCTGCATATCCCGATAGTGTTCTTCCAGTTTGTGCCGAATCTCGATCATTTCGGCGTAACACTCTGAGTGGCGTGATTCGAGCGTCTCGGAGTTATCATCACTATCGCTCTTCATTAAGTCGTTGACAGGCAGTGGCGTTCGAGTCCCAGCCACGACATCCTCCCCTTGTGCATTGGCCAACCACTCGCCGTAGAAAATGTTGTTGCCGGTAGCTGGATCCCGCGTGAACGCTACGCCTGTAGCCGATCTTTCACCCATGTTACCAAAGACCATCGCCTGTACATTAACGGCAGTACCCCATTCACCCGGAATACCTTCAATTCGACGATAGGCGATAGCTCGCGCAGAGTTCCATGAGTCAAAGACAGCCCCAATTGCTCCCCACAATTGATCTTTAGCATCATCCGGGAATGACAAGCCGAGAACTTCCTTTACTTTGGCTTTATAGTCTTCAACCAGTTCCTTTAGATCTGTTGCAGTTAAATCCGTGTCGTTTTTTACGCCTCGTGTCTCTTTCTTGGCTTCTAGTAGATGCTCAAGTTGCAGACGAATGCCTTGTCCCTCTTCAGGTTCAATCTCTTTTCCTTTTTCCATAACCACGTCAGAGTACATTGTAATCAAACGACGGTAGGCATCATAAGCGAAACGTTCATTGTCTGTCTGTTGAATCAAACCACCAATGCTATCCGTCGTCAGTCCCACGTTGAGAATGGTATCCATCATACCGGGCATCGACTGCCGTGCCCCGGAGCGCACAGAGACTAAAAGCGGATTTTCAGCATCACCGTATGCGCCACCACGAATTTCACCCATTTTGATAACTGCGGCATCAACCTGTTCTTCAAGCCCATCCGGATAACCACCATCCAGCTCATAATAAGTGTTACACAGGTCAGTAGGAATGGTAAAGCCCGGTGGAACAGGGAAGCCGAGGTTCGCCATTTCGGCCAAATTCGCTCCCTTCCCTCCGAGAAGATTTCTCATGGTCGTATTCCCTTCGGAAGTCCCGCCACCGAAGAAATAAACATATTTAGACATGGTGTCTCCTTAACACATATGGATGCTTAAATACGGACAAAAACATCCAAAGTAACTTTTTAAATAGAAGTTCGGAGCAATTAAAATTGTTTTGCCTGAATGCGGTAACAGACGTTGCTGGGGGAAATATAGCAGCAAATAAGCTCGCATATTTGCGATCTGACCAACTTTTAATTCCCCAAGGCGTAGCTAGATCCCTCAAATTGAGTAGATCATCTTGCTGGCTTCTTCGTATTCTGCCTGCAGCGGATCGGTCGAAAGGAAAAGTTTTTGGTAGGGTTCATAGAGTTGGATGTAGCTCCAATTAACACCGCAGGCGATCTTCTTTTCATTGCAAAGTTGGACAAAACGACCCCGAAATTTAGCTCTCGTTGTTTCTGGTGGATATCGCATTGCATGNTCGATATTTTTTTCCTCAGTTATCCGGCGTACCAGACCATCCCGTTCTAATTTGTAGTACAATCCTTGATCAGTACGAATGTTGTGGTATTGTAAATCTAACATCGCGATTTTAGCCGAATTCCATGCCAGATTCCGCGAACTGGCGTATTTATCGATCAGTTTCTTCTTTATTACCCAATCGAGTTCTTGGTCTAACCGCATTGGATCTGTACTTAGACACTTGAGAACATATTCCCAGTGCATCATGGTTTGGTCAGTTATAAAATCCGAATCGGTCTGCTCCAGGTATCTCTTGGCGATTTCTAGATATTCCTGCTGTAATTCAACGGCGGAGAGCCACTTCCCATTTTCTAGCTCGATTTTGCGAGTACAACTGATGTCGTCAGAGATTTGTTGGATAGCTCGGACTGCATTTCTGAGATTGAAGCGTTGTTGAATGAAACCATCTTCGATCATCCTCAATACGATATTGGTAGTGGCAACTTTGAGAAAATTGGTAAACTCCGACATGTTGGAGTCCCCCACAATGACATGCAAGCGACGATATTTTTCTCGATCTGCGTGGGGCTCATCTCGTGTATTAATGATACCACGAGCAGTAGTGGTCGCAATCGAAATCTCTTCTCGAATATGCTGTGCTCGCTGGGAGATGGCATAGCCGCCGTGCTNTTCTGGTTTTATTTTTCCCGCACCGCTGAAGATTTGTCGTGTCACAAAAAAAGGGATCAATTTCGAGGCCAATTGGCGAAAGGTAATGCGCCGGTCCATTAGGTAGTTTTCGTGGCAACCAAAGGTGTTACCCGGTGTATCGGTATTATTTTTGAAAACGGAGATCTTACCATTAATACCGTCGTTCTTCATACGGCGTTCAGCTGAATACGCCAATTGGGCTACAATCCGTTCTCCCGCTTTATCGTGAACCACCAGATCAATAACATCATCGCATTCCGGGGTGGCATATTCGGGATGACAGCCGATATCTTGGTAAAACCGGGCGCCATTTTCAAGGAATACATCAGGGTACATACGGCCGTGAATAATTTCACGAAACAGGTACATAACCGTATTCTGGATCGACAACGGTTTCCCGTTTGGTTGATTTGAAGTACAAACAATACCGTATTCGGTCTCGAGACCAAATATACGCCGTTTCATGATAGGATTTCAGCTAACTTGTTTAGTGCTTCTTCGAGTCTGAGTCGCAACTTGATAACAAAACGACCTTGTCAACTAGTTTAGAAGGAAATTTCGGCGACTTCTTCTGTCGTCAACCGTCGAAATTTCCTTCTATTTTGGTGGCGGTCCAATACAGCTACTTCTAATGTCTCGGGACTGATATTATAACGATCCACCTCGTCTACGCTGTCCTCGATGGTGGCGAAGGTTTCTGCTGCCAAATTAATTGCCTCCGGTAGAGCTAAACCGGTTTGAAATGTTTCTTCCAAGATCTGGGAAATCTCATCCGAACGACCACCAATTACCGCAGTGTTCTGTTCTTCCCAAAAAGTTCCATCGAAAGAAATATGATAAATATTGTTCGACCGAGTGGCGTCTTCGCTGACCTCACAGACAAGCAATTCAACTTCCAACGGTTTAGCATCCATCTGCCAGAAAATGCCACCGATGTATTGGGAATAGACGTTAGTCAACCATTTTGCTGTCACATCTTGCCGGGTATAGGTCAACCCTTTAATCTCGGCATCGCGAATACCAACAAAACGCAAGCTTTCGTATTCTCGATAAAGACCGGTTGCCGCAAACCCGATTCGATCGTAAATCTCGGAGATTTTGAAGACGGTTGTCAAAGGGTTTTCTGCGACTAGCACGATACCATCCTTGTATTCCAGAACAATGACCTCTTTGGCCTGGTCAATTCCNTTATGGACAAATTCGGATTTGTCCTGCATGATCTGTTCTGGTGAAACGTAATATGGTGACGGCATACCTTTAACCCCAGTGGTCGCCAACCTATGGTCAGGGACTACTAATTTGTGTCTATTATAAACTCANAATTAACCTTGACCGAGGGTTTGAAACAGATCGGTATAGAAGGATTTGATGGTTTCCGAACTTACTTCTGAGACACCCGATTGGTTTATGATATGAACGGTTGGATAGATATTTCGGAGTAGATCTGGGCCTGCAGTCCCTAAATCTTCATCAGCAGCATCCCAAAGTGCNTGCAAAACGGCGTTTAGTGCGTCGCTCTGCGCCATCTCTGGTCGATAAAGTTTCTTTAAAGCAGACCTGGCGTCTTTACCGCCAGATCCTTCTGCATAATAATCTTCTTCTTCGTAACGCCCACCCGTAATGTCGTATTTGAAGATTCGACCAGACTGGTGCTTAAGGTCGTAACCGGCAAAAATTGGAATCACGATCANGCCCTGTATCGCCAAAGGTAAATTAGTCTTCAGCATATTGGAAAGGTAACTGGCTTTACCTTCCAAGCTCAATCGAGTACCTTCGATTTTTTCGTAAAATTCCACCTGAGTTTGAAACAGTTTTGCCATTTCAATGCAAGGGCCCGCAACCCCAGCAATCGCGATGGCCGAGTGTATATCAACCTCGTAGACTTTCTGCACTCTTCGTTCACCAATTTGAAAGCCGGCTGTTGCTTGGCGATCCCCGGCTATTATTACGCCATCNGCATAGATGATAGCAAGAATCGTAGTACCTTCCAAGTAGTGCTCAGTCTCACGACGGGGAGTTGAGCCAACACCTGAGGCCGGTGAGTGAATGAGATCTGGTCGCTTCTGTTTTAGGATTTGTAGAAAATCATTAGTTCCATACTCAGATGGATCGAGAAGCACTATTCCCCCCCTCGTTGAATATAATTTTCGACAAACTCCTCAGAGTCCTCTTCTAAAATTCCGTCGATCTCATCCAGAAGTCGATCCAAATCATCCTTGATCTCCTCACCTTTCTCGGTAATTTCATCATCTGGCTGGATATTTTCTGTATCTGGAGTACGCTGTTGCTCCGTAGTTTGAGTCGTTTTTTCTTCCTGCTCTTGGTGCTTATCAGACGACATCTTTGATACCTCCTGCCTCGTTCGGGCTTAAGTCGCCGACTTGATCAAGTCGGGTATTGGCTAAACGAATTTTCTCAACAAGTTGACGCGCCGAATCGCAGTCCAGCAAATTGCCAACTAACGCCTTGCTACCAAAATGGGGACGATCCATGAAAACTTTATCTAAAGCGGAGTCGTNGATACAAAATACCATTGAGTTCCAGCTGACACTNTAGATNTCTTGGGCGAATTTCCTCAAGCAGGTTCCCCGAAAATAGGCNCGAGTNTCAGTTGGCGGTTGCGTTATTGCTCTAACAACTTCTTCTTGATTAACAATTGTGACGATACGTCCATTCTTCAACAAGCGCAGATACAACCCTTTGTTGGGACGAAGGTCGTGATACTGCAAATCGATCATCCGCACTCGTGAGTCTTTCCAGTCCAAACCATGGCGGTTGATGTAAGTTTCCAGTAGCCGCTTTTTAATCACCCAATCCAGATGCCGGTCCAACCGCATAGGATCGAGCTCTAACTCTCTCAAGGTAAAATCCCACTTGGATAAGATATCCCGGTCTGTTTCGCTTAGTTGGTCAAATGGGATAAATTTACGAACTAGATCTAGGTAAGCTCGCTGCAACTCAATCGGTGATTGCTGGAGTCCATTGTTGAGATTCAGTTTTTGTCGACAGGTCAAATCTCTAGATACCCTTTTGATATCGCTCACTGGATCCATCAACCTAAATTGATCTTTGAGAACGCNTTTCTGAATCAACCTCAGCACCAGCGATGTGATACCGATTTTAAGGTAGATCGAGAACTCTGACATATTGGAGTCACCAACGATTACGTGTAGGCGGCGATAGATCTGGTCGTTAGCGTGTGGTTCATCTCGCGTGTTAATAATCGGGCGAGCGACCATGGTACTCAATCCGACCTCTGTTTCAAAAAAATCGGCACGTTGTGAGATTTGAAAATCAACGGGATCAGCGTTGTTTTCGGCTCCAACTTTTCCGCCACCGGCGATGATCTGCCGCGTTACGAAAAACGGTATTAATCCATCTACCAAATCTTGAAACTCAATTTTTCTAGGGAACAAGTAATTTTCGTGACTGCCGTAGCTATGCCCTTTATAGTCGGTATTATTTTTATAGATGATAATTTCCTGATCAGCTGGCAAGGTCACCTCAGCGTTCAGCCGTGAAAAATCCAAGATCAAATCGCCAGCTTTTTCGTAGACGACGATATCCCGCGCCGTCGTGCACTCTGGGGTACAGTATTCGGGGTGGGCATGATCAACATAGTAACGACCGCCATTGATCAGAATGTCGTTAACAACGCTATTGTCCTCTTCCTTTGGAACGCTACTTTCACCTTCGGCAATAAAACCACGGGCATCCATCAGCGGAGTTTCTTGGTCATAATCCCAAGTCACTCGTTCCACATCGCGATCTTTATAAGAGTTAACGACCAGCATGGAGGCACCGACCGGATCCTGCTCCTTAACGTTTTTGATCGCAATACCGTACTCAGTTTCAGTGCCGATAATTGAGGGGAAGGTCATACCTACAGGTAAGCCCCACCTTTAACGGCTTTAACCTCTTTCTTTTTGCGTTCTGGTTCATTGGTCATAGCCCGAATATTGACAATCCGCTCACCTTTGCGCCCAGAGATTTTTGCCCAGTCGTCTGGGTTAGTGGTATTGGGTAGATCTTCGTTTTCTTTGTACTCTTCCTGAATCGCCGNTTTTATATCCTCNAGGCGCAACCCTNTACCTCCANCACCTTCATCAATCAGCCGCTTGATCGCCGATTTTTTGGCCCGATCAACGATATTACGGATCATCGCTCCGCTGATAAAGTCTTTGAAGTACAGCATTTCACGCTCACCTCGGGCGTAAGTGACTTCAATAAACTTGTTATCGTCTGTAGCGGTGTACATCTCTCCGACGGCAGTTTGAATCAGGTGGTCGATGGCTTGTTGCGGATCGTTATCGTATTTAGCAACGGTTTCTGGAGCAATTGGCAGATCTGGCCTTAGGTATTTAGAGAAGATATCGCGCGCATCCTCTTCCGTTTCAGGCCGAGCGACTTTGATTTTGATATCCAGACGGCCAGGTCTCAGAACTGCCGGATCCAGCAAATCTTGCCGGTTGCTGGCTCCGATTACGATTACATCTCGCAGCCCNTCAATCCCATCAATCTCAGCTAAAAAGGTCGGGACCACGGTCGACTCCATATCTGACGAAATGCCCATACCACGAGATCGGAACAGAGAATCCATTTCGTCGAAGAAGATGACAACAGGGACTCCCTCTTTGGACTTGTCACGTGCTTTCTGGAAAACTTCGCGAATCTTTCGCTCAGTTTCGCCGACATACTTGTTGAGCAATTCGGGACCTTTGACATTGATAAAGTAACCTTTGACGTCTTCACGACCGGTCTTTTCGCGAATCCGTTTTGCCAGGTTGTTAGCGATGGCACTTGCCATCATTGTTTTGCCACATCCCGGCGGTCCATAGAGCAAAATCCCTTTCGGTGGAGATAGGTCAAACTCTTTGTACTCTTCAGGATAAAGGTAAGGCGTCTCAATTGCGTCNCGAATATTTTCGATTTGTTCATCTTGCCCACCAATCTCGTTGAAACTGATGTCCGGCACTTCCTCTAGCATCAGATCTTCAATCTCGTATTTAGGGAGCTTTTCCATCAGAATACCACTGACTCGGTTCAGCAATACAGCATCACCAAACTTGAGGTCCGACACCTTAACTCGCTCGGATACTTCAACTACACGCTCTTCGTCTGCACGCAGACTGATCAAGACGCGTCGTTGGTCCAGGATTTCTTTTATTTTGACCACTTCACCTCGGCAGTCAAAATCTCGTGAACCAACNACATTAAAAGCACCATTTAACATCACCTCTTGTCCTCTTTGCAACTGGCCGGTCTGAATATCCGGATCCGCATTAACACGCTGCTTCTTACCAAACATGTCAATATCAATAGTACCATCGCCATTCTCATTCAGGAAAATGCCATAATGGTTTGGGGGAGCACTAAGCTGTTCGACCTTCTCTTTCAATCCTTGTAAATGTTCTCTGGTTTCTTGCAAGGCGTTGGCCAACTTGCGATTACGACGATGCGCCGTCATCAACTCCCGCGTCATTTCATATAAGCGGAGATCGGCCTCGTCCGTTGGTGGGCTATTCAACTGTTCTTTTAGGTCTTCGATTTCGTTTTGAAGCGACTCAATCTTATACATTTGCTGACGAACGAGATCTTCATTGGTAAAAGTTTCGTCATCAGAGGAAGTTTTCAAGTTCTCCATTCCATCTGAAAAATTATCAGTTTTTGGCATTACTCACCTCTTTAGTTCACCCAACCGTTTGGATCCACCTGCTAACGGGATACCCGCATCTAGTTTNACTTCTATNCTGCGCTATTAGCTAGTAAAAGAATTAAGAATGTATGATTTTTNTAGTCCCCCCTCTACGNGCCGTGGAGGGAGGCTGATTTAGTGGGAATTAGGAGTACCCCAACCCTGAAAAAGATCGACTTATTCGGTCAACTCAGATTAAAGGATGTATCTCGGTAAGTGCAGCGGAATATCGCTAAACGCTAAATTCAAGAGAGTCACTTGAATTGCCGAATTATAGCACCGAAACCTAGGCGTGTCAAGAAAAACTCCCTTCTGTCCTGTTGACGCACCTATGACCGTGTGATATAATCCGAACATCCGTCGAAGGTGAGGGTTCGGAGTCGGNGGGTTNCAATTCCCCGAACTAAATTTTACTGCAGTCAACGATCATTCCTCTTCGAGATGGTTTGGCGGTAACAGTTAAATTGCAGTTAGAGTTTATAAAGGCGGGTTACTAAACAATTAAGCGAGAGGAGAAAAAATGGGAAATACCTATCGCGTTGGCGTTGTCGGCTGTGGTGGTATGGGTCGATCTCACACCAAGCAGTGGAACAGTCGTTCCGATACAAAAGTGGCGGCAGTCACTGACATCAATCAGGAAGTTGCTAACCAACTAGCAGAAGAAAACGATGTTCCAGCAGTCTACACCGATTATCAGCAGATGTTCGAAATAGAAGACTTGGATATTCTGAGTATTCCCACTTGGCAAGGGGTTCGAGCGGAAGTTNCCGTGGCAGCAGCTAATGCGGGCATTAAAGCGATTTTAGGTGAGAAGCCAATGTGCGCTTCCATGGGCGAAGCTAACGCTATGATCGAGTCTTGTGAGGATAACGGAGTCAAACTTGCCATTGGGCATCAAGGTCGCTTTAGCCCAACCAGCAACGAGGTTCGCCGGCTAGTCGCCGACGGTGCTATTGGAGAACCAACCATGGTTTATCACAGTGCCAAGCGCNGGGCCGGTCTGCTGAATACAGGAACGCATGCGATTGATGGGTGGCGTTATATCCTATCTGATCCAGAGACACTCTGGGTTATCGGGCAAACCGCACGAACTACCGACCGTTGGGAACGACGGAGTGCATGTGAAGATCTCTGTATGGGGTTAGTCTGCTTTGAAGGAGGAACACGAGGGGTGTACGAAGGCGATTTACCTGAACCGAAAGTCTCAATGCCAACTGTGTATGGAACAAAAGGACAGATTCGAACCGATGGCACGGGTGTCATCGCCAAAGGCAACATTGCACTCCAAACAATCAACAGCAACCAATGGCAAGAGGTCGAGCCCTCACCTGTCGAGACGAATCAGTATCAGGAGATGATCGACTGGATTGAAGGACGAATCGAGACACACCGGAGTTCAGGTTATCAAGCCAGGTACACGATTGAGATTATGATGNCGATCTACGAATCTCTGCGGACTAAAAATATCGTTACCATGCCGCTGGAAACGGCTGATTCACCGTTGGAAATAATGATTGCCGACGGAACGCTGCCTGTTTTGACCGAAGGTCGCTACGACATTCGCGCCCCATTCCCAGAAGAAAATAGGTAGAGACNTTGCATCCAACACCTCTACTAATGAAGATTCGCATACTCTACTTCTCTTGTCCTAGTTCGTAAATGTCCNCAACACAATACCGGTTTTTTGAACGTATCGCCAAAGAGCATAAAGCATCCTCAGCGCACACGTTTCTGTTGCACTACAATGTGCATGATCTGCTTTGGGATCAACGTTACGGTTACTTACCGACTCAGTACTTTCTAATGGAGCAACTAAATGTAATTGGTTGTGACATTGTTCTTGGCTACACTCCGTCACAAGGCGTTATCTGGCCTTATGTAGATAGGTGGCGTGAAGTGCAACGGGCATTGAGTTTAGAGGCTCGACAAACAGAATGGGATGGTAATCCGCCTGAGCCGGCTAAACCCGTTGGCCAATTCCAAGCAGATGGCACTTTCATTGCGGACCAACTGGGGTTAGTGCGGATTCGCGCCAAAGCCGAGTCATCTCAGGGAGCAATATATTCTCAGCCGACAACAGTTCGGGTNGGTGATACCAAGCGTCAGATCCGTCGTTTAGAGATTTTACCGACCAATAAACGGACGATACAGGCTGGTAAACGGTTTCGGTTTCAGGTGATTGGTTACAATAGATCTGGCAGAAGAGTTGGTATCCAGCACGCTCGATGGTGGGTAGAAGGAGGGATCGGTCGAATCTCAGGAGATGGGATTTTTACCGCCGGAAAGATAGGNACAGGTCGGATCTGGGTTCAGGTTCGGGATATTCGGGCGCAAACTGAAGAAATCAGTATCAGTCACGGGTTACCGGTTGAGATTCAGGTCGATGTGCCACGACATCCAATTGGTGCTAGGCAACCACACCGGTTTGCAGTTTCAGGTCGAGATGCCGGCGGTAATCCGTTAAAAATGGGAAACCGGGCGGTTGAATTCGAGGTCATCCCACCGATTGAAGATAATCCCACTTACCATCCAATTAACCAGCACGGATACTCACAGGACAAAGTCCATGAAGACCCATTAATTAGTGGTCAGTTACCACCGGGGAAAGACCTTCGAGACAAACTTGAAACCGTCTTTAACCAGGGTCGGTTCAAGGTCGGCTTAGTGATCTATCATCTGGAGAAAATTGCACCCAACGCAGATAGGTTAACACTTGATGGAGAACATCAGCTATTTCTGGATGCGCTTCAGCAGTGGACCACCGATTTAGATATGCGGCTCAAGAAGCATATTATTTTGATGGCAGCGCAAAATATTACTGAAGTCCATCCAATCTTATCTAAGAGCATCGATATTCCGGTGGTAGAAATCCCGTTCCCATCATATCCAGAGCGGATAAAAATGGTACAATATTTAGAAGACCTATCTCAATTAACGGATGGTGGTCGGAGAGATCAGATTAAGCGCCAAGTTAGGCTAGCACCGGATTATTCGCACGATCAATTAGCACGAGACACTAGTGGTTTAAACCTGTTCGGTGTTCACGATATCATACTAAGAGCAGAAGAAGAAGAACCGATTTCGCCGGATTTAGTGGCTGAATATCGGCGCGTAAGTGTAGATGTTCATACTCGTGGCATTTTAGAGGTCATTTCTACACCTTATGACCTGTCGGTGGTCGGCGGTATGCCTCACGTGGGAGAAATCCTAGAGGATATCATCAGGGCGATCCATGAAAAAGATCTCAGGCGCGTTCCGCGTGGATTGTTGCTGCTTGGGCCCTCCGGAACAGGTAAGACTATGGTTGCTCAAATGATCGCTCGATATAGCGATCTTCCTTTTCTAAGGCTCAAGAATCCGCGAGAATGGACGGGTATTGAATCCGCTACCGCCAGCGATGTTCGGTTCTACGAAAAAAACCTGTCTCTGGCCTTAAACTTTATCTTGGGTATGTTACCCGCAATTGTGTTTATCGACGAAATCGATCAAGCCGCCGGTCCCCGAACACAGATCGGTGGTTCGCTGAACTTCGACAGTATGCTGCCNACGGAACTCCTCAACTTGATGAACGACACCTCCAAACATGGCAAGATCCTTTGGATTGGTGCAAGCAATCGACCCGACCTGATTGATTCGGCCTTTCGGCGACGAGGATTATTTGAAGACAAAATTATTTTGCTTCGGCCAACTGATGGACAAAGAGCCGATATTTTGCAAAAGATGTACAAAAAGCATCACATCTCCTATCAGGATCTCGACTTTAAAGAGATGGATAAGGCAACACGCAAAATGACAGGTGGCGATATTGAACAGATTGTACGGCGAAGCTACATTTTCGCTAAACGTGGAGGACACGAGGTCGTTACCGATCACGATCTCCGACGCGCGGTCACTGATTTTGTCCCCCAATATTCAGATCAAGTGAATGAGGCCATGGGGCTGCTAGCACTCAGAGAGGCCACCTCTCGTTCCATGACTCCGCCACAACTCCCTCATGAGCTACGAGAATATATAGTTGAGGAGGCCGACTACAACCGTTGGGGAATTGACAAATCCCGCATCAACCAACGGTTGCAAGAGTTGGGCGAAATATTCAGTTTCTAGGTCTATGAATAGTTAAAGTGTGAATAGCGGAGAGTGAATTCTCATGCAGTATCTGCGGTCAGTTGTTGGCGCCTGGAAATTTAATACAACTGATTACTAATCCCCGGCCACTATTTAAAATTCTCAAATGAACCTAAAATACGTTTTACTGGGGGGGATTGCCATCCTATTGGGGTTTCTATTCTACCCTAGATCCCCAACTAATTATACGCTCGGCCAATCTTTAATCCCACCAGTCCGCATCCTGGATAATGAGCCACTCCGACTAACCGATCTTATTCGGAGTAATCCACCCTATGCCACCTTTGATCTGGGNTATGTCTACAAGATCGACAAAGCCCAGGTAGCGTTCGAGAATCCGGACGAGAGTGGCCCTCGCCAATTTGATTTACTAGTCAAAACCGCCCCTGGGAAACGAAGTTATCATCGAGTCTACTCCTACATCGGTAATTCTCGTGAATATGGCTATCCACTACAATCTTTCCAAATTCCGACAGAAGCCCGTTGGGTACAGATCGTCATCAATGATTGGTTTAGTAACAAACCCAACCTACAGAAAAGTCAGTTCCGGGCTGGAACTCGATACCAACAACACAGTTTGATTGTAGCTGCGAAATCAACACACAATAGCAAGTCTTTACACTACCTAATTGACCTCCTACCGACGAGCAAATGGACAGCGGCAGGACGTGTTGTGATCGATAAGGAGTCAGCCGGACAAGCGGAGCCTGAACTGACCTTCCGGACACCGACGCTAGGTGGAAAACCGACGACCGTAACAGTGACAGTTGACTTGGGTCGTGTTCAGAATATTTATGGCACACGAGTGACAACTGATGGCCCCGGTAATAACCTGAAACGATATCAGTTAGCTATCAGTAGCAGTGGAACTGTATCTGTGCAGAATATCTCGAGTCGNGATTTCGAGCCANTCTACCAATCTGAAACCTTGCCCAACGAGACGGTTGTAGATCTACATCTATTAGAGAAAGGTAGACGAGGCCGTTACATACAATTACAGATTAGGCCGGGTGACTGGTATGGAGATTACGCCGAAATTCGGGAGCTAGAGGTTTTTACCGATAACTATCGATTGTTACCAAGTCAACTGCCGGAAGACCCGAGCTATCAGCAACTGGCTGACTACACCGCTATTCAGATGGAGTACGAGAATCTTGGAGCTGACAACAATCGTTACGCACCACATTTACGGCAGGGATTTGCTTTTGACCGGCTGACTGCGGACCCACAAACTCGATATTTCCTNCCAGAGGGTGAAGGACCGGGCAGCGTCTCCACCGGGAACACACCTGAACAGAAAAGTTTTGCCTATCACTACGANACGCTAGAAATTCNCTATGATCGGTTAAAACCGTGGATGCTATATTGGATACAGGTGGAATATTTGCAAGGAAACGGCGAACAAAGAATACAAAACNTTCTAGCAGACCAGTTTTTACTTCACGACGCTTTGGAAATCCCAAAGGGCCAAGCCAAACAATATACTTTTCAAATTCCGACTCAGGCTTACGCAGGGGAACTCCCGACGGGTGAAGTCACCCTTCGCTTCAACCGGCTAGCCGGAGCCAATGCGGTTGTTTCGACAGTTTCATTATTAGAATCTCGTCCAATGACTAGTCGAGAACTGGCCAGAAATTCTCCATCATCTGGAATAGCAAACCAGCGTGGTAGATCCATTCGTGCCGATGGAGAAATCGTGATTGATGGAAAAGCTGACGACTGGCATCTACTTTACCCGTTAGAACCAGGATTCCCTCCTGGACTTGAAGAAAATAACCGAGACAGCTCATTGAAAGAACCCTCGATCAGACCCATAGATCTCAACAACAAGATACCGCTTCGTGTTTATACTCAATGGAACAAGGACAACTTCTATGTGTTAGCGGCGTTCTTGCAATCCTCTAAGCAGTTGCTGGCAACTCAGCGCCATACTTTACACCTGTTTATTGACTCGCAACAAACAGGTTCGCCGGGGATGTATACTCAAACCGACCACCATTTTGAATTTGAGTTGTCTAACCTAAGCACACAAAAACCGCAGATTTATATTTCTCAGATCCACCATCATCTAGATGCAATTCCGAAGACAATCAGAAACTACCAAGACGTCGAGGCGGTGCTACGCCCCATGGAACGACAAATACCTGACCAGACTGACAAGCAGCAGCACAGAGTGCAGTNAGGCTACAACCTGGAGATTCGGTTCCCAAAAGAAAGTGTACTAAAAAAGTTTCAAGCAGGAATTGGTCATGCTGTTGGGGTTAACTATGTTCTTCAGCGAATAGATAAGGCCGAGACCGATCAACTGCCTGTTATCGCCTTTGCAACAGCAGATCTACAAAGTCCACCACAAGCATGGTTTCCAATCGAGATGGTCAGTCGGATCAGTGGCGAAGTGATTTTTATGGATAAACGGGCAACACTACCCATTTTCAGTTTCGTGGCAGGCGATACCATCAGTTTGTGTGCTTGGGATGCGGATCGCAATAACAACAGATCTATCTCCGAATCTATCTCCGTTCGATTAAAAAATAAAAGTACTGACGAAGCACTGGATTTGACACTCTCGGAGATCGACTACGCCTTTTTTGTTGACGACGATCTGAGTAATGACCCAAGTACCAATAGCTCATTGTTTGCCATCAAAATTGAAACAGCTTTTGATATTAGGGAGGTTAGAGAAAAAGCTAATTCTTCAGTCGACGCTGCATTGCCGATTACCCGCCCCAAACTCCATGTCCGGGGTGGTGACCGGATTTCGATGACTTATATTGATCCCTATTTCAGCCGTACTGAACGTGATAAGCCCGTTACAGCCACTATTTCGGTGGAAAGCGGGAATGATGGAAAGATTTACTTTGGTCAAGCCGATGGGCAACCAATAGACCAACTAGAAGCCGGTACAGATCTGTTTTTATTTGCTGACGACCCGGATCTGAAAGATAGCCGGCTCAACGACTTCTCTATTCAGCTGACAGTTCAGACACCGCCAGATTGGCCGAAAAATGAGAGCTTGCATGGCGTCGACCCGACCGCGCTAACCTCCGGNCGGGTCGAGAGTAAAGANCCGCAACAAGAAAAAATCACAGTTGTACTGGTATCCGTAGGGACTGAAANTCAGGCAGAAGAAGACGCCGACTCATCTGGAGCAACGCAAATCAGTGATACAGCTCCCGAAGCCTTAGTTTCGAAGGAAAAAGAGTTGGATAGAAGCCTTTTCCGTGGCAAAATTGCAACTGTTTATGAGCCCAACGGCGTGTCAAGCGATGACCTGCTACAAATCGTCGGTGGACAAATAATTCAGGCCACCTATCTTGACAATCTACAATCGACAGGCCAACCGTCAGTTAAAGTTAAGGCTCACGTGGTCGTTAAGACAGGACAAACCGGTCAACTGTCGGTTACCTCGGGTCCTGAACTTATAGCAGGCAATCCGTTTCAGATTCAGTTGGTTGACGCCGACCTAGACACTGATGTAACAAAACGAGAGTTCGCTATAGTTGAAATCCGGACTCAGGTAAAAACCGGTCCAGTATTGCAGCTCCGTCTCCATGAAACCGACGTAGGGATTTTCACGGCTGAATGTCAGACTGTTTTTGGTGATGCTGGAGCGACAGTGCCAACCCAGGCCAATGCGGAAAACCCGATTTTGCCGATTAAAGGTGGAGACCAGATCGTTGTCCACTACCTAGATCAACTACAAGTTACGGGGCAAACCCAACAACATGTAGTTNCCAGGATTACCGTTCGCACAGGTCATGATGGCAATTTGGCAATTACAGAGGAAAATTACGTGACAGAGATGAAGCAGTTTAGAGCTGGAAAAACCCTTTACTTTCGACTTCGAGATCCAGATCTGGTTGATCCTGGTGTAGAGATTACCGTCACCGACGATTTGGTTGGCGATCAGGAACAGGTGATTCTATACAAACTGGCTTCTGGTGACAACTTTTTGGGCATGATGTCCACCGCATATTTGGCCGCTCCTGCGGAGGCGTTGCATGCGACATCTCCACGCTCTTCCGGGTCAGTTGTAGCTGTTAATAATATCGAAAATACTGTTGGGGATGGGATTCTTCAAGTAAGAGGGGNAAGTATAGTCCGGGCAAACTACGTTGATCAACTGCGAGCAACAGGACAGCCACTTGTTAGTCTGGAGGTTCGGGCAAAAGTACTGGTTGGTACAACCGCGACTTTAGCCGCTTATACGACCTCAAAAGGTGGTAACCTCCAGATGGCCAATGCTGCAGCAACACCTGCCAAGACTTCCTCGACAGAGATGTCACATACTACGTCTCTACTGACTACCGATCAGGCGAATACGCAGATAGGTACATCCAATGTGTTGCAATCTACCATCACCCACTTTCGAGCTGGTCAGCGCTTGATTCTAGAAATCTCTGATGACGATATTCTACAACTGCTTGACAATCGAACTGACCAAAGCATAGATTATGCAACCGTAGTTGAAATGGACGCTAACCAAGATACAGTTCGAGATCGCATCCGTCTGAAGACATCCGAAGGTAATGATAAAGGTGTTTTTCGTCACCTGATTCCGACCCGATATAGTGAGACGCCGATCGCGCCAACCACCGGTTGGNACGACGGTATTCTACAGGTGCGCGGTGGCGGAGTCGTGAGGTTGACTTATGTCGATGATCTTCAGGCAAATGGTGCTACACAGGTTCCAATTCACCTAGATTTGCTAGTCGATGTTGGTGAGACAGCACAATTGGAAATTTACAACCTGGAGACGGGGCGGTTAATTAGTAGCAATCAAGTTGGAATAGGCGGATTTGAAATTGGTGAAAACCTGCAAGTCGTTCTCAAGGATGGAGATCTTAACATTTTAGACAATCAAACTGAAACGACTACTGTGACTATTAATCTATCCGAACAGCAGATCCAGCTAAAACTGCAAGAGACAACTGACGGAGTCTTTTCAGCTATGATAGGGACTGTTCACAAAACAGAGATCAAAGATGCGAAGGCCCATGCATCGATCCCAAATAGTCCCACCTTACTCAATATTACAGATCGAGAAACAATTTCGATTCAGTATCTGGATGCGCTGACGGCAACAGGGCAAACAAATGTTACGGTAACATCAGAAGTCGTCGTTTTAAGCAGTCACCAGGGAATCCTGAAAATCGTGGAACCTATCCATACGATTGATCACTCCGCAAATGTAGACTTACGGCAAACGCGACCAATAGCTGAAATTTCAACTGTTCGGGCGGGTGAGGTAATTGGAATTTGGCTAGAAGATCCACTGCTCAATGTTGCAGTCAAGATCGATCAAGTTCCAATTACCGTCGTCAGCGACGTAACGAAGGATTCACTGGATCTTATGCTTCGTTCTCTTAATCATGAAACCCAGAGTCAGAAACCAACTGATGGAGTAACACATTCGCTTAATGGTGTTTATGTGGGGCAGGTAGCTACGCGATACGGCTCAACACCGATCGCTGATCACACCCTGGATGTGCAGGGAGGTGAAACGATCCGCGTTATTTATCAGCCTGAGTTGTCGAGTGGAGCGATTATCGAAGATTCGACCTCGGTAGCCAAAGGGAATAGTGGTTATCTGGAGATTGTTACCGAAAATGGAACGTCGATACGGAACTTTAACATCGGAACCCGACTCTATTTTCGGGTTGAAGACCCAGATCTCAACCAAGATCCATACGTTGTTGATCGCAGTTCCATTGTCTTGCTAGTCGATGGTATCGAAACCAAACAACAGATCGAGATGATTGAAGAGGGACAGGACCGCAATCGGTTTCGGGGGAGTATTGAAACCTTCTACGGAAAGCAGTTTTTGGNTGGCGCGCCGCAGAACCCGCTAAATACACCGGTCAAGGAAATGATTTCGCCTTTGAAAAAACTGGCGCTGGTTGGCGGCGAGATCATCACTGTCCGTTACATGGATTTGCTAGCCGGGAGTGGCGAAACCAACGTTCCGCTGACGACGAATTGCCGCTGTAACTTACAAGCCTTCGCACGCTATACGGAACAGCATGTTATCGTCGATGGATTTAATGATAAATGGCCGTTGGAAAATGCTTTGCGGACTGCTAAAGATGAAGCACTTTTGTGGCTACAGTGGGATAACAACGCGCTCTATTTTTTNGCACAGGTCCGGGATCGGGACATTCAAGTTCCNGATCCAATTGAGTACTTCCAGGGTGCAGATGTACTTGAACTCCATTTAGACCTTGCACCTGATGCGGTGGGAAAACCAGCCTATCTGCAAAATCGGATCTGGCCGACACTTCACTCTCAAGTTCAGTCCCCCGTAGACCAAAGCGCTAAGACTGCAGTTTCAGTTGACAACCGATATATCTTTTGGTTTTGCCCCAAAGGGGGCGGGTTTGAAGGACAGAAGCCTTATATGGGACAAGCACAACCGAAACTAATCCCTAATTACCAGGCCAAAGGACTGCGCATGGCTGTTCGTCAGAGAGAATCCTCTAGTCAAGGCCGTGAGTCCTATTACACTATTGAAGGGCGGATTCCATTTTTCCCGCTCTTACCTCAGTTCGATCCGCTAAAAACAAAACGCAATCTACGACTTGGCTTCAATTTTGTTGTCTACCGATCTGACGATCAAGCAATTCAGTGGGCTAATCCAATAGCCGGTACGGAATCATTTTTCCCCAGTGATCTAGGTCTGCTGGTACTGGATCCTTCTCAGTAGNGACGTTACACGTAACATCTNTACTTATCCACCATCCGAATTTATTTGGCTTTGCCCTGATTAGCAACGGCTTCCATCGCGGCTTTGATAGCTTCTTTATCACCCAGATAGAACTTATCAATCAGCTTGAGATTCGAGTCAAGTTGGCAGACCAGAGGCAGGCCTGTTGGGATATTGACTTGCAGAATCTCTTCATCGGATAGATCTTCCATATCTTTTACTAACGCACGCAGGCTATTGCCGTGAGCGACAATCAACACCCGCTTCCCTGAACGAATGGTGGGGACAATCGTTTGATCCCAATAAGGTTGAAACCGAGCACAGGTGTCTTCTAAACATTCGGTCAGCGGNAATTCCNATGGAGNAAGGTCAGCGTATCGAGGGTCGTGGCCTGGATANTGTTCACTCTCAGTTGTCAACGCGGGGGGTGGGGTACTGTAACTTCGTCTCCAAATCAAAACTTGTTCTTCACCATGCCTCGCGGCGGTCTCAGCTTTGTTGAGGCCTTGCAGTACACCGTAGTGTCTCTCGTTCAATCGCCAGGACCGTTCAACTGGAATCCACATTAGATCCATTTCTTCCAGGGTCAGCCAAAGCGTTTTGATAGCCCGCTTGAGCAAAGAAACATAAGCGAGGTCGAAAGTGTAACCGTTTTCCTTCAGTACTTGTCCACCTGCTTTAGCCTCTTCCACCCCTTTTTCGGAAAGATCAACATCTGTCCAGCCAGTAAAACGATTTTCTTTATTCCAGTGGCTTTCGCCATGTCGTAATAAAACGAGAGTGTACATTTCAGGCTTTCGTTGAGCCGATTTAGCTCGTCTCCTTTGGTGATTCTCAGTCTAGTNGAGAAGGTGTGTTCTATATTGCCTAATGATAACGAATTAAATTAGTGGACCAATCAGTTTTTGTTAAACACTATTAACTAACGACTGTCCATAGTTTTGCTCAGATACTAGGTTCAATTGACCAGTGACGGTCAGAACTCCGGATTACAATAGCGTCCAAACCAACAGCTTGAATCATCTTCTCTACCTCCTTCACTGTCAAGGCGGCGAACAATGAATCCCGAAACATCTTGCGTTGATATTCAGTNTCGTTAGCCGCATATTGCTCGACAATGGCCTCTATGTCAGTAGCCGAGTCGAGTCGCCTCAAATCACGGAGGAAGATCAGGCCCTTGGGCTTTAACACTCGCCAAACCTCATGTATCACCTCAATGGGCTCTGGAATATGGTGGATGATACTGTTAGAAAAAATGCCGTCGAAATGTTGGTCCGGGAAAGGCAGGTTTTTGGCATCAGCCTGTCGCAGGTGGATTCTGGCGCTGAGTTCCACTTCCGCTACCCGTCGTCGGGCAACCACCAGCATCTGAGCAGAAAGATCTACGGCGGTAATCTCAATCTCAAGTTTCTGCTGCGCTAGCAAAATGGGGATTCGGGCTGGCCCGGTGCCGAGATCGAGATAGTGTCCTTGCTCTGCCCCTAGCTCTATCAGCCGCTCGACAAAAGCGGTATTGACCGACAGGAAATCCATGGCATCGTAGGCCTCGGCTTCCTCGATAGTATCCATGATTTCAGGTTCTAGTGTTCGGTCCATCTGTTCTAGGTTTTCCGATCCTTCGACAAGTATAGGCNTGATCGGATCTTCTCACCAGAGCCGCCAACTCGAACAAGCCTGCGGTTACTGGAAAAAGGTTACTTGGTCAGGAAAGGGTTAAGTCCTGTTTTAATCCTCCAGACCCGTAACCCATTTAATACAACCATTGATGTGTTGTTGGAACCAGTCTTCGTGCCAGAGTGAGTCTGGGTGACCGAGTGCGGTATACATCACTCGACCTTCGCCATAGTGGTGACACGAGGCCAATGCATAGTCGTGATCTTCCCGATTACCTTTGGAGAGGTCTATAGTTTCGTTATCCAACCGCATTAGGGACGTGGGTTTTATTTCGATCCCACGCTTTGAAAGTGTAGATCTCATCAAAGACTTTGAAATATTGCCCCAACACTCGAGTAGCCGGATGGTCGCCATCTTCGACAATCACGCGAACTTCTTGTGTCCAGGGATGGCCCGAAAAGTATCCACCGATCAATTCTNCGTACTCCGNCCAATCATAAAAAGTGTCTGTCGCATTGTGAATACCGAAGAAGGGTTTCCCTCCTTTAACAAAGTCAAGCAATGCTTGTTTTTGTTCTTTCTCGAATGGCAGATTGCCAGTAGTGGCAAAAATGAGCAGGTCTGTGTCAGCCAGCGTTTCGGCAGAGACACGTTGGCTGTGATGCGTNGTTCGAACCTGCCAACCTTTTTTTNCCGATNTGCTTTAGGACAGCCTCAGCATCTGGTAAATAGGTATGTTCAAAACCAGCTGAATGTCTCAACATTAAAATATTCATTTATAACCTCTTTTTTTCATGGGTTGATGCCAACCGAAGGTCAGCACGATTACAGTTGATCGGTAACCTCTTGAATACCAGNCCATTCTCTCCAAATATCGGTATAAGCTTCGTTGCCGATGAATGTCGTCTGTTGGTGACGCAACCGGAAAATAGCAGCATAGCGAATGTTAGGTGCATGGCTAGGAACAACTGTATGGACGATTTGATGATGAGCGATGACCAGGTCACCCGCTTGTCCCGTAATCTGGATCGGATATTCGGGAAGATCAACCCGCGGCACCCCATNGGCCAAAACTCCAATTCCGTTTTCTCGAAAGTAGTTTTCAAAAAAAAAACATGAGATTTCGGNCAAACGGTAAAGTTGCCACTGTGAGTTTCCGGTAGATGGTTTAACANTACNACTGCCAACATTGTGAAACCGCGTCGATAANTTCCTTTAGAAGATCCGTTGAGACCGCTNCCNAGNCCATCCAGGTGGCNGTGAGGAGAACCTGNCGACATGTCGGNTAAGCGAGGAAAGCGAAGAGCAATTTGACCTGACTCAATTGGACTCAGGTTGCCTTTACCCAACAACGACTCCATTACCGGGATCACAGCTGATTTGTTTGCCAAATCTGTAACGGCAGGNGATTTCCGTATCTCTTTGCAGTAGGACTGTGCGCGAAGTGTTGGCAAATCATCCTTATTCATACCCTCTTCACCCAAGGAGTAATTAATGGCGTGCAAAGCCGCGTTGATCATCAATGGTGAAACCACCCCTGGGATTTTGAGGTAACCGTTTTCATAAAAATCGAGTTTTTGTTGATTGGTCAGTTGCATAGCATTCCCACTATATTAACAAATTGGTTCTAACTGCACTAACGGATCACAGGCATAGTTGATTCGAGGTTCTCTCGCATCCGGCACAGAACGCCAAGTATGGTAGTGGCGCCACCGTCTCTATCGGAGAGGTGAAACCGTAGCCACCGGTTGGGACGGCTCCAAGTAACGACTGACATAGGGAATTTCTTCGTTTCGGGAACCCATCTTCCAGCTAAAACCTAGAAGACTTTGTGACAGGTCAGTTCCCAATTAATTAGATCCATAAATAATTGGTGCTGACTGATAAAGTCCATTATACTCAGTCGAGCATAAGGTAAAAAGAAGAAAGAAGCTCCGAGAGGTCAGCATAGAATTTGGGTAGAGGGACTGATTAAAGAATCAGAGACAGTTCATAAACTCGGCTCGAGTGGCGCTATCCTCGCGAAAATCGCCCAGCATTACATTGGTAATGGTACTGGAATGTTGTTTTTCTACCCCACGAATCATCATGCACATATGTTGCGCTTCCATCACCACGGCTACGCCCTTCGGACTCAGAACTTCGCTCAGGGTTTGTGCGATCTGATAGGTTAAACGTTCCTGAATCTGTAACCGTCGAGCGTAAGCATCTACTAGACGCGGAATCTTACTGAGGCCGATAATCTTCTTGTTGGGTAGGTAACCCACGTGGCATTTGCCGAAAAAAGGCAAAATATGGTGTTCACATATACTAAAGAACTCGATGTCCTTAACAATTACCATATCGTCATATTGCTCGTCAAAGATAGCGTCGTTAACGATTTTATGAACATCTTGCTGGTATCCTTGTGTCAGATATTGCATAGCCAAGGCAGCACGAGTTGGTGTTTTGACAAGCCCCTGTCGATTTGGATCTTCACCGATGCGTTTGATCAGGTTGTGAAAGTGCTCTTGGATTATTTCGTCAACTGCGACAAAATCTTCTTCATAATTGTAAGATACCATTAGATCNTAGTTCCCGTAGTAGTCAAAAAAACTTTTTGGCGTCTCTCTTAATCGGAGACGATAGAGTTGCACCGATCTAGCCGGATCCAACGAGCGGATGTCCGCTACCAGTAGATCCCACAGAACCTGGACGAAATTCTCCGAAGTCGGATTTAGGCTCTGGAATTCAACCGTATCCAGATTGAGATGCTTGTGGTCGAAACGCCCGTAGACTTGTTTATCTATGATTCGATCCAGATCATCTACTTTAACTACCATGCCGGTTCGGGAATCGACCTCTCCAGAGATAGTGACCTCTAATACATAGTTGTGTCCATGTCCGTTTGGATTGTTACATTTACCGAAGGTCTCCGAATTTTCCTGGTCGCTCAGTTCAAAACTGTGCAATCGGTGGGCAGCACTGAATTCATAAGTGCGCGTCAAGTGAACCATCTGTTCTACTCCATAATACATGGTGTATAGCCTCTCATCTTCATCCAATCGCAACTCAGCTATTTCTACCTTTTTTAGACGCTGGTTGAAAGCTTGCCAAATCTGCATAACGATATTTTCGGGAGTCGGTTGCAAGTGTGGATCGACAGCAAAAACAGGATGTTGAAGATTAATCTGTTTATGGTCGTAGTGCTGATCGACATAACCACGGATCGTATCATCTAACTTTTTGATATTCAGCACCATTCCATTTACAGGATCAACACTGCCTTTGACGGTGAGATACAGGNCATAGTTATGNCCATGCCCATTTGGATTGGCTTTATGGCCGAAAAGTTGGTAATTNTCTTGATCGTTTAGTTCAGGAATACGGTAAAAGTGCGAAGCCTCAAAGGCAATGTAGCGGGTAAGGAAGTGCATGAAAATTGGGCTAAGCCTCTCCGAGTTCGCTGGAGGANTTAGCATCTGTATCAGTTACTTTATGNTTGAAAGGCAAAATTTGGCGAAGTTAAAGTTCCCGCTTCATTAAGTAGAAGTCGATCTTCTCGTGATCGCTATTAAGTCGTGCCACAACTTCGTTCTCCGTTTTTGGCGGCGGAACAATCACTTGATCGCCCTGATTCCAGTTAACTGGCGTGGCACACACATGTTCATCAGAAGTCTGAAGCGAGTCGATCAAGCGCAGTACCTCGTCTATATTTCGCCCATTGGTCAGTGGGTAGTATATCACGCCCGAATCTTTCTGGCCGGGTCGATGACAAAGGCCGCACGAACCGTAGCGGTTGAACTCTCGCCCGGATGGATCAGACCGTATTTGTTGGCAACTGTCATCTCCAGATCCGCAATCAGCGGGTAAGNGATTGGGATTTTCAAGTTCTGATTGATATTCTGTGTCCAAGCTAAATGTGCGTGGATGCTGTCGATGGTGAGACCGATTAACTTTACACCTCGTCTCTCAAATTCACCGTTCTGTCGGGCAAATTCGGTTAATTCGGTGGCGCAGACAGGAGTGACCGAACAAGATTACCCAGTCACCNNCCTGCTATTNGCTANACGTAATTTCCCCGTGTATCGTCACTGCACCAAAATCTAGCGGATTATCTCCAATTCCCGGTATTGGATTACTCATCTCAAACTCCTCTATTTATTATTCATACAATAGACGTATGATAAACCGTAAATTATCACATCCCCTGAGGATTGTCAAGATGATCTAAAACGAGAGTTTATGTCGACCAAACACTCCAAAGAAAAAATCCTCTGAGTAATCTGAAAAAGTGTAGAGATCTATGTCTCAATTAGTTGGAAGGGCAGCTTCTGCCTTCTCGCGTTGTCCAGCGGTAGAAGAGTTAGCCCTGGATTTGGTTGCGCAAGCCAAAGCGGATAACATCAATGCACTCGGTTAGCTATTTCAAACCCACCAAACCCTATGACCATAGAATTGTCTGCGAGTTTGCAATCAACATCAAGGAAACAGAAGATCTGCGCCAATAGGTATTTGCCAAAGCAACACGTGCTGTTAGCCCCTTTGAAAGCCAATCATCCTTTCTGACTTGGTTTCATCGCGTCGCACAAAATGCTGATGTCGACTACTTGAGANGACCGCAACGCCGACCAGTGTATCCATAGTATAACAGCTTACCACTGGAGATCCTTCGTTCCATCCTATCGCGATGAACTAGTTGCTAACACAACCGATTGAATCTGAAGAGTGCCATTGGATCATCGTTGATATAACCGGTCAACTTCCTCTTCGTCAGCAGCAGGTCTTTTCTCTGAGATGCCACGATGGGCTACCCTTANCGCCAATTAAAATCGACTATAGATCAGGTTTGGTAACGTCAAAACCCATCTTTATAATACCGTCCAAAAACCGTCTTAATTGCTCGAAACTTACATTTAGATCTATATTAGCTTCAGGCCAGCAGGTTGATTCGACTGTATTGACCTATTTCACTAAGTTTGTTACAATCGCTTTGGTTATTGTATCTCTATACGGTAACAGGGAAACACGAAATGACGTTTAAACTGACCAAAGGGGCTTTGATACTCGGTTTTTTAGCTGGATTCATCTGGAATCTACTGGGAGAGATTTCCACGACACTAATAATGAGATTCCCATCTGTTGGACAAATTATCCGGCAGAATGGGTGGGTTGAAAATTTGGTAGATCTAACCATGGTACTGCTCATCCCCCTCTATATTTTCATTGTGATCAAGATTTATGGTCGGTTGTACAGTCACGTCGAACTTCCTCCTCAAGATCAGTATACACCTTGGCTGGTAATTATCGTTGCTGCCATTCCAGGTTTGTTCTTAGGAGCAATTATCTCACACTCATTTTTCTAATTTAGTCCGCAAGGATTTTAGGCCGGNAAATGAGGTGGGTAAACGGCTTTGGCCGGCCGTGGATCTTGTTTTTGGAATTGGGAGTTAATTAATGTCGCAGTGCCGCTTGCGACTGCATTTCTTCTTGTAGCAGGGCAATGTACATTTTGGCNTCCTCGGCTTTGTAGCTATTTCTAGCCGTGACCGCTTGAAAAGCTGCTAATGCCTGATCTGGATGACCTAACTTCCGATGGCAGATACCGAGCCAGAAATAGGCATTTCCAATTATATAACGGTGAGTCAACTGAGAGGCCGTGATCGACTCCATCACCGGGAGGGCAGATGTATATTTCCCTTTGAGGGCTAGCTGTTTAGAAGCATAATTGTATTGAGACACTAGCTCATCGACCGTTTTCGGGATGGTCATTTCCGGACTTTCACCGCGAGTTTCTTCCCTTGGAGTGGCTGTTCTAATTGTTTGATCCACGGGTAGTGTTGCTTGATTTAGGGGAGTTGGCTGCCTTGGTGTAATGTTAGCAACCCCTTGAGAGACATTCAGAATCCCAACTTTGCTTTGTAGGAGGGCAATCACTCGATCTCTCAAAAACTGTATCTGGCTATTTAAATCCTTGATTCGTTCGTCCTTCTCCGCNAGCAGTGGACTTTGATTTCCATTACCCGCAGGTTGAATTTGGTCAAACTGTTGGTATAGCCAGTACCCGCCCCCACCCATGGTGCCTAAAACCAGTATAAAACCAAGAATTAGAAAAAAGCTCTGCGCTCGCTCCATGAACGGTTTGGGAGTTGAAGCCTCTAAACACTTCATGGCAACCAGATCGAGTGGATCAATACGGAGCGCGTCTTCCCAACACCCACGGGCTTTAGCCGATTTACCCAAGTGCATATAGACTTTGCCTAGCAGATTGTAAGCATTCACATATCTTGGGTCATAGGTAATCGCATCTAAAAGCGGGTACACAGCTTCACGATACCTCTCTTGTTTAGCAAAGGCTAGNCCTTCATTATAAAATGAAACGACTTCACCCGGATCCAGGTCTTCAGATTCAACCCTTGTAAACTGCCAGCGATACTCTGGGTGTGCCTTTCTCATTTGTCTTAGGCGAACGCAAATTCTACAACTACATACAGTTGGATGTCCTTCCACTCCTGTTTCTTCTACGCGATTTAGATCCTGCATTCGTACCTCCAAGACAGATACAGACTATGTTTCATCTCTCCGTCTAACACTTTACCGGGGGTGATTCCACTTTTTGTTATTAGGCAGAAGTTTGGGATCACCGTGTGAATCTATATCAATGACACAACGAAACCCTCTATGGCTCATGGTACTACTCGGATAACCGGACTCCCGACAGGAAACCCTCAGGTAATAGGCATCATTTACCCAAGCGCCACCGCGTAGAACTCTGTTTGTATCCACCTGCTTGAAATTATAGATTAAATCTTTAGCATCTTCATATCCCGCAATTGGACACCGCTTCGNACTCCTGGCGTAAAAACGCTCTTCGTACGCATCCAAACACCATTCCCAGATATTTCCGACTATATCCTGTAACCCGTAGCGGTTGGCAGGCGAACTGCCAACCGGCTGGATTCCATCTTTGCCAGTACCGCTATGAAAGTTAGCATCTTCAAGGCTGATCTCATCTCGCCAGGGATACCGTTTGCCAATTAGTCCGCCGCGTGCGGCATATTCCCATTCGGCTTCTGTCGGCAAGCGCTTTCCCGCCCATTGTGCATATTCTATGGCATCAAACCAATCGACCATTACCATCGGGTGATCAGGGGTTGCGGCAAACTCGGTTACCTTATCCCAATACTGGTTCATAGTCAGGGAATCCCCCCACCATCCATCAAACTTCATTGGTCGGGTTTTATAGTTTGTAGCCTCTATAAACTTTTTGAACCGTCCAACCGAAACAGGGTGAATATCTATGAAAAAGGCATCCAGCTGAACGATGTGAACTGGCAATTCTGATGGTTCACCTTCATTAAAATGATCTCCCATTCGGAATTCACCCGCCGGTAACAAAACAACTTCTGNCCCGTCCGTTTTCCATACCCGCTTATCTAGCTCNACTTCAGTAGAAGTGGTCGATATTTGCGACTCCGAAACCGATTCCATGTCGGCGACACAACGAAAACCGTGATGNGGATTAGGAGCATTTGGATTCTCTCGATTGCGTTGTGCTACTTGGAGATCACCAACTTCGTCAGTCCAAGATCCGCCTCTTAAAACCCGTAATTTTCCAGTGGCAGGTCCGCCTGGATTTTTCTCTGGNGCCTTTTGATAGTAGTTAACATCGTACCAGTCTGNNCACCATTCACACACGTTACCANCGGTATCGTACAGGCCGTATCCATTGGGNGCAAAACTCTTGACAGGTGAAGTTTGTTGATCCCACGTATCTAATCCACCTGTGCCCTGATAGTTANCATCATCATGGCTGACGCGATTACCAGTAGGAAATCTTTGGCCGACCAATCCGCCACGTGCGGCATATTCCCACTCGGCCTCTGTTGGCAAGCGTTTTCTTCCCCATTTGGCATAGCGAACCGCATCGTACCAACTGACATAAACCATTGGATGTGAATCGTCAGGCGAATGTTTCTCCACTTCATCCCAGCGAGTGAACTTATATTTTGTGACTTTAACAAAGTTCCGAAACTGCCCCACGGTTACAGGATGAACGTCCATGTAAAAGTCGTTTAGTTCAACCTTATGAACCTGAGCATCATTCTGCTCGTTAAAGTGATCTCCCATCTCGAAACTTCCAGAGGGAATCAATGCCATTTGGCTG